>CAYPJB010000157.1:0-9569 GCA_964410845.1 uncultured Bacteroidales bacterium
ATTCGAGCTGGGGCAGATGATCGGATACTACCTGGCCAACATGGATGCCCGAGGTAACGAGATCTTTCAAAAACGATTACAGGCAGGCCTCAGTGAAGTCAACCTGCTGCCCTTCCTCGAACTATCCCAGCAATTGATCGAGGGCAATCGAATGCCTGAAGCACTCACCAGACTCAGTGAGGCCATGAAGATTGCACAACTCTACACCCAGCGTCGTGATAGCAATTGGAAGAATCGTGTTTATGCTCATGTGAGACTGTGTGTATTGACTGCCCGGACTGGTGAGCTGACACTGGCTGAAGAACGCATCAACCAGCTCAAACTAGATGAAATCCCTGCAGTCGGTCAACTGGCAAGAGGACTGGTGGCACGGGAACGATCCTTGAAGGATACAGCAGCAGCCGTGAACGGTCTGAGTCCCAATTCTGCATCGCTCGCACTCGCGGTCTCTACTCAAGCGAAACAGTTGGCTGAACTCGAACGAACACGCGTTCCCAGCCTGGTCGACAAGGTGGCTGAAGGGCCTGTGCGTTCATTGGCCACGCTTGCTGGCCTGATCGGTCATCATCGAACGCTCAGTAAAACGAAGTAGGGCTAGTTCGTAATCAGCCGGGGTGTTCATGTTCAGGAACACCTCCGGAGAAAAATGACAGTTCCAGTCAGTTTCATCTACCTGTACGACTTCAACCACATCGAGCAGAGCCTGCAAGCTCCGAGCACCTTCACGTATCAACACATCCAGCTTAGATAATATCCGTGGATGATACAGCCCCGGCAGCGGCTGACGAAACGAGGCTCGCTTTAGTAAACAAACATCTGCTGAACCCAGGTGCTGCAACAGAAACCCTGGTATGTCAGCTGTGAGCAATGGATAATCACAGCCAGTGACGAACGCAGGTACTTCAGGCAAAACTGATCGTAAGCCATAGCAAAGTCCCAGCAGCGGACCAGGAAAAGGGGATTCGTCGTGAACGATGATCACGTGTTTCGACGAGATCGAAATTTTCTGTTGGTCTGAGGCTACGATGACGGTTTGCTTGCTTTTTGCAGTGACCAACTGGGCAAGATAGCTAATGAGAGTTGTGTTTTGCCATGGAAGAGTAGCTTTGTCGCAGCCCATCCGCTGGCTGGCTCCGCCTGCCAGGATGATCGTGCTATATTGATGTTTCATGCTCATGGTGCGTTTCATGTAATCGGGTTTGCAGATGGTCAGTTTTGAACCTAGACTGATTTAGCCTGTTTTCCGTGATGGATTCGCCCTTGGACGCCTCCGATCCTGTACTGCTGAAAGTCATTGCGTCTCATCCCAATTTGAGCGAGACCGATTATCGTGCTCTCGAATCCTGGTGGCTGATGGAACGCAAGCCCGGTGAAAATATCGTCGATTTCATGATTCGACAGAATATTTTCGTCAAAGATGCCTCCCGAACCATGGAAATGCTGCGCAAAGGCATACTTACCTACTGCGATCCCAAGCGACTATTTGGCGAGCTAGGCCACCAGCGTCTGCACGACTATGCCAAGCAAGTAGGCTTCTATGATCGTCCTATGGATTCACGTGGCTTTTCACCAACGCAGGATCCAAAATCCAAACCCTTGCCTCAGCCGGGCATGCCTAACAAGCTGAGCGAAGTCAAGGAATGGTTAGCGAAGCGCGCAGAAGCCAAGAGTACATCCTATAGCGCTTCTGTCCCGACACCGATGGACCTGGAAGCCACTGAACCACACGCTCCTGTGCATGCACCGGTGGCAAAATCCAGCCGCTCTTCATCATCGCTGGGCGGCCCCTATTCTCCTGTCCCCGATCGACCTACCACTTTGGATCGTCGACGATTTCCTGCCATTGGTGATCAGTTAGGAAAGTACCTTCTCACGGAAGAAGTGGCCCGAGGCGGCACTGCTGTTGTCTTCCGCGCCCTGAACCGATCGCTGAACAGCACGGTTGCCATCAAAGTGCTGAAGATGGATCGTGAAGAAGGACTTTCAAACGAACAGCTTGAACTCCTCGACAGCCTGCGCCGTGAAGCACAACTGCTCGCTCGTTTCAATCATCCCAACCTTGTTCGGGTCTACGATCTCGATGAAGAAGCGATCTACCCGTTCCTCGTGCTCGAATTCGTAGAAGGTCTCAGCCTGTTCGAAATTCTGAACCACGTGGGACGCATTCGTCTTGATCGAGCCGTGGGCATTGTAACCTCAGTCATCGAAGGGCTCTCCGAAGCCCAGCGTAAGATCGGACTCGTCCATCGTGATATCAAGCCAGGCAACATCCTCCTGGGCCGTGATGGCTGCATCAAACTGGCTGACCTGGGCCTGGCCATGACCACCGACACCTGGTGCAACACCAGCGGGGCCAACTCCAGCGTTCTCGCAGGAACCGCTGCCTACATGGCACCTGAACTCTGCACTAGTGGCGAAGTTGACCACCGCACCGATATCTACTCCTTGGGTGCGACGTTCTATCACATGGTCGTCGGCGAGATGCCCTTCAAGGGCAAGAACCGCATGGAAATCATGTTGAAACACACCAAGGATATGCCAGTTCCTCCCCATGAACGTTATGGCGGTCTGGATGTCGCCGTTTCCGATGTCATCATGAAGATGATGGCCAAGAACCCGGACGAACGATATCAGGCTTACGAAGAGCTTTTGGCTGATCTATCTCAGCTTACTTCACGCAGTGCCACGGAGTTCCTGATTCCATCACTGACCTCGACAGCGAGCTAAATGCTATAGCTTCACCTGTAAATCATCCCCTTCTGCACGCACTTCATAGCAAGCAATTTTGAGCTTGGGACTGTTAACCCAGGTACCGTCGGTCACGCGAAATCTCCAGGAATGCCAGGGGCATTCGACGATCCCATCCTGCAGGCTGCCTTCCGCAAGGGATGCGCCCATGTGAGGGCAGTAATCATCGATTGCTGCCCAGGTCCCATCCGTTTGATGAAAAACAGCAACCGTCTTCTGACCGATTGTGAAAGCCTTGGACTTCCCCACGGGGACGTCAGCAACTTTGCCAACAGTTACAAATTCTGCCATGCCTGCCTCATCGGGTTACCAATAGAATGTATCTATCCTATTCAACCCTAGCATGAAGCGACTATGGCAACACCGAGCAGCGCCGCAGGCATCACGTGGAATCTGAAGGACCTGTACGACTCGATTCACGATTCCCGTCTCACAAAGGACATGCAGGAATCGCAGCAGCGAGCCAAAGCTTTCAGCGACAAGTACCGAGGCAAAATCCAAGCCGGACCAACCGCAGAGCAGTTGGCAAAGGCACTCGAAGAGTTGGAATCGCTCAGCGAACAGCTCGATAAACCGATGATCTATGCCCATCTGGTGCATGCCGCCAAAACGGATCATCCTCAGCACGGAGCGTTGCTCAGCAAGACTCGCGAAGCCCGCACTGCTGCTAATCAGTACCTGATCTTCTTTGATCTAGAATGGGTGGCCCTCGACGAAACAGTCGCCACCAGGCTGATGAACGATGAGAAACTCGTCGCATGGAAACACTACCTGGAAGTGAAAAGGCAGCTCAAGCCCCACTACCTCAGCGAGCCTGAAGAAAAGCTGATGGATGAGAAGAACAATACCGGTAAAGCCGCGTTTGTTCGCCTCTTTGATGAAACCGTGGCAGGCCTGGAGTTCACCTTCACACTCGAAGGCAAGAGCGAGAAGCAAACCCTCCAGCAGATGCTGGCCAAACTTTATGACCCGCAGTCCAATGTTCGTCAAGCCGCTGCAGAAGGCATCACGCAAGGGTTGCAATCCAACAGCAAGTTGCTGACTTACGTCTTCAACACGTTGCTGCAGGATCATCACACCGATACCAAGCTGCGTCGCTTCAACAACCCCATGCATTCCCGCAACCTCGCCAATGAGATCACGCAGGAAAGTGTCGATGCCCTCATGAAGGCAGCGGAAAAGCACCAGGGGATGGTCGAGCGCTACTACCGTCTCAAAGCCAAACTCCTGGGACTGCCACAACTGCACGATTACGATCGCTATGCACCTCTCGGCACGGATCTTCCCGGTTGCAACTGGATGGAAGCACGAACCATTGTCGAAGAAAGCTACAAAGCTTTCAGCGGCGAAGCAGGACGCATCATCGGCGAGTTCTTCAAGAAGAACTGGATCGATGCCGAACCACGGCCTGGCAAACGGGGTGGCGCCTTCAGTGCTTCCACGGTGCCGAGTGCCCATCCCTACATTCTGATGAGCTTCACCGACAAGCTTCGCGATGTCATGACACTGGCCCATGAATTGGGACACGGTCTGCACCAGTACGTCTCTCGCCACGTTGGCTATTTACAGTGTGACACACCACTGACAACAGCTGAAACTGCCAGCGTCTTCGGCGAGATGCTCACGTTCCGCCGACTGATGCAGAAGTATTCGGAACCCCGTGTGCAACTGGCTCTGCTGTGCAGCAAGATTGAAGACGCCTTCGCCACGGTATTCCGACAGGTCGTGCTTACACGATTCGAACAAAAGGCTCATGCTGCCCGCCAGGCTGAAGGTGAACTCTCGACCGAAAAGCTGAACACCCTCTGGATGGAAGCCAACACTCCCATGCATGGCACCGCCGTCAAGCTCACCGAAGGGTACTCATGGTGGTGGCTGTACATCGGCCACTTTGTTCATGTGCCGTTCTACTGTTACGCTTACGCGTTCGGCGAATTGCTGGTACTTGCCCTGTATGAACAGTATCGCCGAGAAGGGGCAAGCTTTGTTCCCAAGTACATCGAGATGCTGACCGCAGGTGGATCGATCAGCCCGCCCGATCTGGTGAAAAAGCTGGGCATCGACATCAATCAGCCTGCGTTCTGGGACCAGGGCCTGAAACTGCTCGATGACATGGTCACTGAAGCTGAACGCCTCAGCCAACTGGTCAAGAACTAAGGAGCCAGCATGGCCAACATTCTGCTCGGCGTCACTGGTTCGGTGGCAGCCATCAAAACACCTGATCTGGTCGCGGCCCTTCAGTTTGCTGGCCATCAAGTGAAGATAGTCGCCACGGAGGCTTCGCTCTACTTCTTTGATCGAAATCAACTGCCTGCAGCCGTACTGCATACCGATGCAGACGAATGGCCACGAAAGGACTCAGGAGTCGCCTGGCAGCGTCACGATTCGATATTACATATCGAACTTCGTCGCTGGGCTGAACTTTTCCTGATAGCACCGCTTGATGCCAATACCTTAGCCAAGCTTACTTTCGGGTTGTGCGACAATTGCCTGACATGTGTCTGGCGGGCATGGGATCAGCAGCGTCCCATCGTCTTAGCTCCTGCCATGAACACTCTCATGTGGGAACACCCCATGACAGTGCAGCATTTGCGCAAGCTGGTCAAACAGTTCGGACTGAAAGCGAAAAAGCGACTCGATGCAGATCAACTCGTGACAGCCATCAACGCACAACATTCACCTCATTTGCGATTCGTCGGCCCCATCTCCAAACTGCTTGCCTGCGGCGACACTGGTCAGGGAGCAATGGCTGAGGTGAAAGACATTGCTATAGCCGTGGCTGAACAATTCACACTGGCGACCACATCATGACTAAACTCGTTCTGCTCACTGGCCAGCGGCCCAGCAGCAAGTACCGCCAAACCATCCATCGCGACGAAGCGGAAGCATTCATGCATGGGTATCTCGCCCTCTGGCATCCGTCGCTGATCGTTCAAGCCGAGGAACCACCCACGCTGGGCACCCAGGAGGAATTCGAGAACGCTGTCGGCAATCACTTCTTTGTTTACCCCGAAACACCGTACCAGTACCATCCCACGGAATGGCAGGAGGAGAAACAGCGTACTGGTTCTCCCGTCGTTCGGGCAGTTTCAAGCTGGCAGGAGACGCTCAAGAATCTTGCTGATGCACTTGGCGTCGATGCAACCTCGTGGTGGACAACCCGCTGCAATACATTTGCAGGGCTGGGGCTAGGCTATCTCACGCTGGAAGCCTACTGCGATGCTCAGGATCATGCTAATCCACTGGATAAGATCAGTTTCTTCAACAACGTACGAGCAGCGGCGGAATCGACCAACAGCTCTGAACAAGATAGGCTGCTTGGTCAGGCTGCTCATCAGTTGCACGAAGCCCGCGAGGTAGTGAATCCATCGCAACTGTACCAGGCCGTGACACTCTTCTTATCGGGGCCACCAGAAGACAGTCTGCTGAATGAGTGGATCGAGAAAGACATCCAATGCACCCTCGTATCCAGCACCGATTGGTTGAATCAGTGGGCTCAGCATCATCCCCAGGCAAGCGAGAAACTCAAGACTCAGTTTCAGGAAGGAAAGAAAGAATGGTGGTCAGGCATCCAGCGTGAACAGGAAGACGCCTTGCTGCCCATGTCCGCCTGGCTTGATAATCTTGAGCAAGGCATCTCCGCTACTCAACAGTGGACGAAGAAACCCATCGAATCAGCTGGCCGCTGCCGTTACGCTGGCACACCCACACTTCCTACACTCATGCATGCTTTCGGCATCAAACGAACGCTGGCGTTCAGCAATGATGCCGGTGTCTGGCCTACTCCCACGCATAGCCTGACTGGATGGCGAGGGCCGGAAGGCGAACTCCTGGAATCATGCACCAGAAAGCCTGAACCAGCTGATCAATCGGAGACAGCTTTCCATCTCGGACACCTGCTCTACGAAGCAGGGCATGCTGAGTACGTTGCCTGGATTCATCTGGGCATTCTGCAAGGCAAGCTGGAGATGTCACTCTGGTTCCGTTGTTGGCAGGAACTGCACCAACTGGCGCCGGTCTTTGGTCATCTCGGTTCGCTCGAACAAACGATCCGCGATATACCAGCCACCGAGCAGTTTACTCCAGCCAGTGGCGACGACTATCAAAGCGATTACCTGCTCGAACTCACCGGTCACAGCGATACTGCGCCGCAAGCGAATGCCATCAGCAGATTTGCTGAAGCGACGAACAAATGGCGTTCCTGGGAAGCCTCACGAACGCTTGTGGCCATGCATGCAGCCATCACCACTCAGATGGCGAAAAGTGCTGAACTATCAGCTACCCTGCAGGAACGGAGTCAAATTCTGGCTCAGCGACTGGTAAAAAAAGATGCTGGCAAATCACCGGGGTACGTCCTGCTCAATCCCTGCAGTTTTGTTCGCAAGGTGGCAGTCCATCTGCCAACTGCAACCACGCTATTGCCTGCACCTGCGTACTCCAGCCAGAAGGCAGACCAGGGCATCGATGCCGTTATTGAACTTCCTCCGCTCGGCTATGCCTGGGTACCCCTTGCAGTAGCCAAGGGAGACAAGATCAGACTGCCCAAGCAGAACATCGTTGATGGACAGCGTTTGCGGAATGAGTACGTTCAGCTCGACATCGACCCGCAAACCGGTGGATTGCGTGCCATCCGTGATGCAGTGCGTGAACAGCCCCGCCTGGGCCAGCAATTGGTCTATGCTCCAGGTTCTACCATGCAGTGCGATGAAATGGTCGTCCTGAAGAATGGCCTGGCTCTTGGAGAGATTGAATCTCGAGGCCGCCTGCTCGATTCCCATGGCAACACGCTCGCCGGTTTCCGTCAAAAGTTTCGCCTGGCGGCGGGTCGCAAGTACGCAGAGATCATTATTCAACTGCAACCAAGCCAGCCTTTGCAAGGTTACCCCTGGCATGCCTATTATGGCGTTCGTTGGGCATGGCGGGACATGCAGTCGCGCGTTTACAAGAGTGTGCATCAGGCGAAGCTGCCCAGCCTGCAAACCCGCCCCGAGACGCCTGGCTTCATCGAAATCGAAAACAGCATGGGCCGGGTGGCTATCTTCTCAGGTGGTCTTCCATTCTGGCAGCGGCATGGCTCACGCATGCTCGATTCCATCCTCACCGTAGAGGGCGAACAAGCTACGGAATTTCGTTTTGCGATTTCAGTGGATGACGAATTACCTCATGTAACCGAGCAGGATTGGCTGACGCCAACCTATGCCGTACCTGTCGAAACCGCACCAGCACAGGCATTCAGTTGGCTCTTCCACCTGGATGCGCCAAGCGTGATGCTGATTGACATGCACCTATCCGAAACGACACCTCATACAACCACTGTACGACTGATCGAAACCTACGGATATGCCACCGAAGCACTCCTGCTAACCCCTCGACCAGTACGGGCTGCACATACAGTCAATGCCCTGGGCGAAGCGAAGCGAACGCTGAACGTCACCGAGGAGGGTGTCATGCTGCACCTGGGCTGCTACGAACTACAGCACATCCAGTTGGAATGGTAAGACGAACCGTATCATAACAGCATGGAGCCACTATCCCCACCACCTGAGCAGCCGCTAAGCCCCGCTGAGAAAGTGAGAACTTTCCCGCTGGAGCCGGGTGTCTATCTGATGAAGGACAAGGCTTCGCGTGTGATCTACGTGGGCAAAGCCAAGAACCTCCGCAATCGTGCGAGTTCTTACTTCAACAAACAAGCCAGTTTGGACAGTCGTCTGGTTGGACTGCTGCCGGAAATCGCTGATATCGACTTTCTCACAGTCGAAACCGAGGTCGATGCACTGCTACTCGAAGCCAGGCTCATCAAAGACATTCAGCCGAAGTACAACATCGACCTCAAAGACGACAAGACCTATCCGTACCTGCAGATTCGCATCCGAGAAGACTATCCGCGAGTCGAGTTCACTCGCAAACCTCGCCGTGGCGCTAAACTCTACGGACCGTTCACCAGTGCCCGCAACCTGCGTGCTGCCATTCAGGTGTTGCAACGCATCTTCCGTTTTCGCACCTGCAAGCTCGATATCAACGAAGGTGATGAACAATGGCGTTGGTTTCGCCCCTGCCTGTTGCACAACATCCGCCAGTGCGACGCCCCGTGCAATTACCGCATCAGCAAGGAACAGTATCGCGAACAGATTCGCCAATTGCAGATGGTGCTCGATGGCAGGAAAGATGGACTGCTAAAAGAGCTCGAAGCCAGCATGAAGCAGGCTGCTGCCGAGCTCAACTTTGAAAAAGCAGGCCATCTCCGCGATCAGATCGCAGCCCTGGGCAAGCTCAAACTACGTGGGAAGGCCGACAAAGACGTTCAGCCTGAAGCCTTTGTCCTCGACCCGAAACGCGGCGTACGGGGGTTGCAGAAGATACTGAAACTCGACGAGATGCCACGCGTGGTGGAAGGGATCGATATCGCCCACTTTGCAGGCAGCGAAACGGTGGCCTCCCTTGTGCAGTTCGTCGATGGCGTCCCCTTCAAGCCAGGCTATCGCCGCTTTCGTATCCAGAGCGTCGATGGTGTTGATGACTTCGCCAGCATTCGCGAAGTGGTCACCCGACGCTATCGTCGCCTGCAGACCCAGGACGAAGTCTTTCCTGATCTCATCATGATCGATGGCGGCAAAGGACAACTGCATGCTGCCCAGGATGCTCTACGTCATCTCCAAGTCACTCAACCTTGCCTGATCTCCCTGGCCAAGAAAGAGGAAGAGATCTACCGTCTTGACGAAGCAGAACCGCTCAAATTGAGCCGTAACTCAGCTGCACTGCGGCTACTTCAGTACGTGCGAGACGAAGCCCACCGCTTCGCTCAGCACTATCATAAGCTTCTC
>CAYPJB010000158.1:0-9524 GCA_964410845.1 uncultured Bacteroidales bacterium
GGACTACTGATGAGTGAGGAGAGTGTAGCAGCAATATTAGCTCGGGGGTGTTTGTAAAATGATTCGAGAACAAACACTGTTTCTGCCAAAACTGATGGCAAGATCACCAGTGTTACAGTCCCTTGATCGCATTGCGCGAACAGATCGCTGGCAATCTTACATTGCAGTGGGTCATCCTGGACCAGATGCCTGACGATCACATTTGTGTCAAGAAGTCGACGTTCAGCACTCATTGTCCTGCTCGGATTCTATTTCGAGCAGCAGCTGTTCGTATCTGTGCGAAACTGAGATTCTTTCCTTTCTTACTAGCCAATGCGCCCTTTAACGAAGACAGACCTGGATGAACCCGAACAACAACGCTGTCACCTTGAACAAGATACTCCAACCGATCTCCCGATTGAATGTGCAGTGCTTTACGCACTTCTCCTGGAATGGTTGTCTGGCCTTTGCTGGTAACTACTGAGTGTATCATAACTGATTCCTTACATTCTAACATTGCATTACTAATGATAGCATGTAAGGAATTACTGGGCAAGTCTTCCCTCGCTCACGCTTCGGGTTGGTAAGCAATCAATCGTTCTTGTACGGCATCAGGATCTCTTCCATCTCGGCATCCACGAATGACTTCCAGCCGCCGTCGATGATCTCTTTGCCTAGTTTGGTGACGCTCTTGTAGTAGCGGTCGCTGGGGCGTTCGCCTGTGAGCTTTCTGGTCAGGTCCTGGCAGGCGATGTCGGCGGCGGTTTGCTGGATGGCATCCTTGTGACGTCCGCCGTACAGGCTGGTGCAGAGGATCGTGATCGCATCCTGCACTCGTTGACTGAGTTCTGCCATGCGGCACTGACGATCTGCCAAGGCCAGTTGATGGGTTCGCATGGTGGTGCTGATATCGACGCCTGACTTGTTCAGCCAGTTCACGGCGTATTCGGCATGCCCCTTTAGTGCATCGTGCGAAACGGAAATGGGTGCCTTCGTCTTGCCGCTCATCTTCTGGGCCATCATCCATTGGCTGTAGTTCCAGAGTGGCCCACGCAGGGCCCAGAGGTGGCTGGGGTTTGCGAAGTTCGGCTTGCGTACGCCGAGAGCAGCGAGGGTTTTCCCAATCGGTTCGAAGAACTGGGTGCCGTGCGCTTTGACCAGAGACTTGAAGAATGCCATACCCAGCATCTCGCCTTCACCTTCGTAGATGCAGGGGGCGAGGAACTCGTGGACGTTGTCGCCAAAGGCGTGGCCGTGCAGGAAGGAACGTCCGCCATGCGACTTCATGAAGAGCTCGATGGCTGCTTCCTTCTGCGTCTCGCTACCAAATATCTTGGCGATGATGCATTCCATCTCGCCCCGGTAGCCTTGATCGATCAGGCCTGAACACCAGGCGACGAGTGCATCGCAGGCAACGATCATGCCCGCCAGCTTGCCCACGCGGCGCTGCAGTAATTCACGGCTGGAGATGGGTTGGCCATAGGTCTTGCGATAGCGAGCCCAGGGGAGCATGCTGGCCAGCATCATCCGCATGTTGCCTGCTGCACCGGCACAGAGGGCGACACGACCGAGGTTCAAACCATGGTACGCAATCGTCAGGCCATCTCCCTTGGTGGGCTTGAGCAGATTCTCGGCGGGCACTTTCAGATCGTTGAAGATCATCCCCAGGTTGTGAGTATGCTTGAGGGCATGCAGACCATACTTCTTGATCTGGAAGTTGGCGTTCTCCTGCTTGGGCAGATCGACGATCAGTACCGCAGGCTTCTTCTCGATCAAACAGACGAGGCCAATCGTTCGGCCAGGCACCACATTGGTGATGAAGAGCTTCTCGCCGGTGACGAGGTAGCTATCCCCATCCTTGCGAGCGGTGGTGCGAAGGGCGGTCAAGTCGCTGCCAGCACCTGGTTCAGTGAGGGCGAAGGCACTTAGCCGTTTGCCTGATGCTAGATCAGGCAGGAAGCGTTGCTTCTGTTCTGGTGTTCCGAAGGTGCGCAGCGGATCGACCGCACCGATGCAGCCATGCACACTGGCCAGGCCGGAGACGGTGGCATCGATCACAGCCATGCGGGTGAGGAACGGAGCAAAGGCTGCAAAAGGAGCGCCCGAGCCGCCGTACTGCTTGTCAACGAGCAGGCCCCAGTAGCCAGCATCGCCCAGGTCTTCGAGCACCTGTTTCGATACTTTGTTCTCGCTATCCAGCAGCGATTTCTTATCTCGGTGAGTGCGAACGACATCGATGGATCGATCCATCACTTTCTGGGCATCAGCAGGCACGATGGGATCGGTGCTGGTGAAGAGTTCGACCGGCACACCGTTGTCCCAGACGGCTCGGTGTGCCGGGCTGGCCACCGTCTGAAATTTGGAGGCAAACAGTGCTTCGACCTGGTCGTCGGCTTTATCAATAGCCCCGGTTCGCCTGGCCTCATCTTCTGATTTGCCCCCAAGCTTGAGGGCGGTCTCTGCGAACGAAGCTTTGTTGTCATCCAGTACAGCGGGGCCGCGATCGTTCTGCATGGTATATCCTTCCTGAAACGATGCAGTGAATGCATCGGGGAGTGTCGAAAACATCTGTCAAACACTGTCGTATCGTACCACAATAAGAACAGCTGTAAACCAGCAGAAATGACAGGTCACAGAAAAAGTGGCGAGCATACGTCATGTAGTAAAATGGCAAGATCATCAAATGGGGAACGGGCATGCAGTAATTGCCTGAGATGAAATATGAGGAAGAAGCGTACTGTAGTTGAATTGGAAATGATGTGATAGTCGACAATCCAATGAATGCAGGATTCGAGATGCTCAAGGAATTGTCTGTGAATGAATATTTGAAGCAAAGTGTGATTTTGTGACATCAGTTGTGATCATGAACTGACAGATTATGACATGGTTGTGACATACCCCCGACAATCGCTATGCCCCCTATTTTCCGCAGTAATCAATAGTGAATGTCCTCGCCCGTTCATATTCCCCTTGCACACTCAGGTATCTTGGTTACCATCGCGATCAACCCCTCCCTACTGTAGCTTTGACCACGTCGAGGTGACAGATGCTCTCCATCGTACTCTGGACCATTGTTTGTCTCGCTCTTGCCGGCACCATCTGCCTGCTGGTGCTCCGAACCAGGAAAAGTTTGCAGCCTCCGTCGTCTGCTCGCGACATCATGCAGGCTGCCCGCCAGGCCTTGCGGGATAAGAGTAATCGACCGGAGATTTATCGTTGTTGTCCGGTGACCAGCAATGAAGACCTGATGGATTGCACGGAACTCGAGAAGATTCGCCATGAAGGCAATGGCAGATACCGGTTCAAATGGGATCATCTCGAACTCCTGTACATCATGACAGAGCATACCGAAGAGATGCGAGTGAAGAGGCAGGGCAACGAAGAATTGCTGACCCTGTTCTACGTCGATGGTGCGCTAGGCAGCATGGCCATGGATGACGAAACCTACGATGTGGAAAAGTTCGAAATGCGACAATCTGGTAATCTGGCGAATCAACTGCGTCGTTGCCTCAAACATCACCTCAAAGTGCGTGGTGGCAGCCTGGAAGTACAGAAATACAATGATCCGAGTATCACTCCCCAACTGGATCTGAATGAAGCGGGAGAAATCAAACTAAAGGAATTGCCAGTAAAGTGAGATCCGACAAGGAAGACCGGGTAGAGCAGGGCACTCAAACCATGGGCATGAGCCTGGTGTTATTTCGCAGGCAACACGTGTTTCCATCGGTAATGCAGATTCGATTCTGTTGTCTTCTTGCGAGCTTGTTCTGCACTGATCTGAAGTTGCATGCACAACAGCCTCCGTACGCTCCCACTTCAAGTTATGTGAAACAGACTATTCAAGGCTTCACTGTGCTGATTCACCCTGAGGTGCTCCGTCATGAGCAGGACGCCCAGCAGATGCGGCTGGAACTGGAATCACAGCTGAAAACGATACTGCAGGTTGTGCCTGCCCGACCGATGGAACAACTGAAGAAGGTGAGGTTCTGGGTGGAATGGGCGAAGAAGCCCAACGGTGGTGCAGAGTTTCATGTCTCACGGGGCTGGCTTTCAGCCAATGGATACAACCCGGAGAAAGCAGGGGATATCGAGTTATCCCATACTCGCAACTTTGTGAAATGGTCGCGGGCGGAACAGCCCTGCATGGTGTTGCACGAGTTGGCGCATGCCTACCACCATCTGGTGCTGGGCGATAAGCATGAAGGGATCAAGTCTGCGTTCCAGCAGGCAGTCGATCGCAAGCTCTATGAGTCTATCGCCTACGTTAATGGTGGAACCAGGAAAGCATATGCTCTCACCAATGCCAAGGAGTACTACGCTGAATTAACGGAAGCGTACTTCGGCAAGAATGACTTCTACCCCTTTAACCGCAATGATCTCGCCAGGCATGATCCCGTGGGGTATCGGCTCATCGAGAGCACGTGGGGTGTGCCAGACGCTGGCAAGAAGTAGCACTAATTCCCTTCCGGTGTCTTCAGGCGGAACTCTTTCTTGGTGAAGTAGTACATTGCCATCAGCGTTGTCACCAGGAAGATGCTGAGCAGAGTGATAACGCACTCTTGTGTTTCCGGACGAATCGGCTCAGTCGCGAGTCGCCAGGGGGTTTGCATCACCGACGTGGTCTTCAGACCTTCCTGATACTCGTACTGGTTGCCAATCCAGTTGATGACGATGCACTGGAAGTAGTGGACACCGGTGAACTTTCTCAGCACAAACTGGAAGTTGGCCAGGAAAACTTCAAAGAGGGCGATGTAGACCACGCCAATGATCAGTGACGGGCGAAGCAGCACACTGATGAGGGCGAATAATCCCCCGTTGGCAGCGATGAGCAGTGCCGATGCTGGCAACAGTGCCAGCCAGCGGGTGACCCAATGTTGAGGGGTACTGACGCCGCTGGCTGTCCACAGGCAGAACATCATCAGGCCCATGCAGATGCTGACGAGCAGCCAGGCGACGAGAAAGGCCGCGAATAACTTGCTGAGATACAGTGCCCAGCGCGGTATCGGGCAGAGCAGGATATACGTCAGCGTCTGGTTTTCCTGCTCGTCACGAATCATGCCGGACGCGAGAAGGAGTATGGTGATGGGAATGACGACGGAGGAATAGTAGACAAGAACCGCGATGAACTCCATACGCATGAATGCCCGGTTCAACGGCTCCCCCATCATGCCTGGCGAAGAGGTGCCTATCGTACGGAAGAAGAAAATGGCAATCAGGGGAAGCAGCGCCAGGAAGAGCAGGGCGATGATCCGCTTCCACTGCAGCAACCCATGCAGGGTGATGGTGAAACTGGTCCAGAGGGCGCCCAGCGAGATGGAACGATCGAGTGTGACGGGCAATGACGACATCAATCCATCCAGTTAGTCGAATACCGTGTTGTTCGTTCTAGGAGGCGGAGGATTTTATGCAAACCTTGTAGGGCACGCCCAGCGTGCCCTACAATCAGAACCTATCTCATCAAAGTCTCACCACATTGCCTCTTGCAGTCGTGCGGGGTTCTGCACACAATCTTCAACATCCTCCCTTGTATCGTGCTTTTCAGGATTGACCCATGTTTCGCATCCTGCTTGTCACCTTGACGCTGGCGATCACTGCGCTGGCTGCCTCGCAGCCTCATGCGGCTGAGCCGGGCATGAACCTTCGGCTTGTCAACAACCCGGCCCTCTCCCCGGATGGCCGATGGCTGGCCTTCGACTGGAACGGCGACATCTGGCTGGCCAGCAGCAACGGCGGAAAGGTCAGACAACTGACCACCCATCCCGGGCGCGATCGCGATCCGAAGTTCTCCCCCGATGGCAAGACCATTGCTTTCATCAGCGATCGCGAAGCGGGCAATCAGGTCTTTCTGCTCCCCGTGGAAGGGGGTACACCCAAGCAGGTGACTTTCCACACATCCGGATACAACCTGATCGGCTGGCACCCCGATGGCAAACATGTCATCACTTCCGGTTCACGCGATCACTACTGGACAGGCCGGGGGGCGGAACGCTTCTTCCTGATCAACACCGAGAAGCGCGAAGCAGAAGTAGCTCTCTTCGACGATTATGGTTCCAACGCTTCCCTCTCGCCCGATGGCAAGAAACTGCTCTTCAATCGCGAAGGGCACCAGTGGTGGCGGAAGGGTTACCACGGCACACAGGCCAGCCAGGTCTGGATGTATGATCTGGAACAAAAGTCCTTCCAGCCTGTCATCGTCAGTGAATGGGATGCCCGCTGGCCTCTCTGGAAAGCGGATGGCAATGGCTTCTACTATGTCGGTGTGCCCGATGGCAACGCTGGCAAAGGAGCTGCACCCAACATCTGGGAAATGGCGGGCGATGGCAAGAAGGTGCAACTCACCAAATTTGAACAGGATTCCATCGTCTTCCCCTGCCTCAGCAAGGATGGCAAGACGATGGTCTTCCGTCATCTGTTTGATCTCTACAAGTACACCCCAGGCAGTGACAAAACACCTGAAAAGATCACACTCACCTACAGTGGTGATCGACCGATTGAAAAGATTCAACGTCGCTCACTCACCTCTGCCACCAGTGTGGCCTACTCTAGCGATGCCCTGGAAGTTGCTTTCATCGCCGGTGGCGACTTGTGGGTAATGGATACGGAACTGAAGGAACCGGTGCAGATCACGAAGACCGCGGAGGAAGAAAACTTCCCGATCTTCACTGCAGACAACGAGCGTATCCTCGTCGTCAGCGATAAGGGTGGGCAGAACGATATCTGGAGCGTGGAGCGAGGCGACAAGACCAAGCCCTGGTTCCTGAACAAGACATTCACTATGAACAAGATCACCAATGATGCAGAAACAGAATCCAACCTGAAACTCAGCCCCGATGGCAAGATGATTGCTTACACCAAGGGGCGGGGCAACCTGGTGGTCAGCGATGTGGACGGCAAGAATGTCAAGACGATACTGACAGGGTTTAATCCACCGCAGTTCGACTGGTCACCTGACAACAAGTGGCTCGTTTATGCGACGGAAGACAATGACTTCAATAGCGATATCTTCATCGCTCCGCTCGATGGCTCGCGAGCACCATACAACATCAGCCGTCATCCATTTGATGATCGTAACCCGACCTGGTCACCCGATGGCAAAATGATTGCCTTCACCAGCAGACGCAACATCGACGAGACTGATATCTACTACGTCACTCTTGCGAAAGAAGTGGAAGAGACCGGTACCCGTGAACGGACGATGGAGAAAGCACTGGAAAAGATCAACCGTGCTCGTCGTCCCAATACGTTCACTCCGGGAAAGACCGATCCGTCCAAGGAACCGAGCAAGGAACCGGCGAAAGACCCAGCCAAGACTGAACCTGCGAAAAAACAGGGGGATGACGATCAGGATCAGCCACCACGACGGCGCCCAGGCGGTGGCGGCCCTCCCGGTGCTGGTGATCCGTCAGCAACAACAGGGCAGAGCACTGCCCCGGCGACGGTGGATGATTCCCCCATTCGTCCATTGCGGATTGCCAAGGTCGATATCGATTTCGATGGTTTACACGAACGGCTGCATCGCATCAGCATTCCGAATTCGAGCGAAAGCAACCTCTTCTGGTCGCCTGATGGCAAAAAGCTGGCGTTCAGTGCAACAGTCAATGGCGTGACTGGTATCCACACGGTTGAGTTCCCCGATAGCCTGACGCCCAAGGCACTCAATTTACCCAGCATCAGTCAGCCGAAGTGGGTGCGCAGCAGCCAGATCGTTGGGCATATCAGTGGTGTGCCCAACTCGGTTGCCATCGGAGCCACCGGCGCAACGCCTGTAGCATTTCGCTTCACTGCTTTGCAAAAAGTGAACCTGCCGGAGAAACATGCTGCAGCCTTCGATCTGGCCTGGCGCATCATGCGGGACAATTTTTACGACAGCAAGCTTGGTAACAACGACTGGAATGCCGTTCGCCAGAAGTACATTGGCATGGCTGGCGAAGCTATCGATCCGGAAACGCTTGGCACAGTCGTTCAACTGATGCTGGGTGAACTGAACGGATCGCATCTGGGTTTCACCGTGGGCCGTACAACAGGTCCAACTCCAGGTGCTCCAGCAACTGAACCAACAGATACTGCGGGTGCCTGGCGTGAGTCAACCATGCACCTGGGCGTTCGCCTGGAACAGGCATACGCTGGCCCGGGCCTCAAGATTCGCGATGTACTCCCCAAGAGCCCTGCTGATCTCAAGAAGAGCAAGCTGGAAGCAGGAGAGATCATCACTTCCATCAACGGTACCACAGTTGATCCGAAGATGGATCTCTCCAGCGTTTTGACCTTACCCCCGAACAGCGATGTGACCCTCAAGGTCAAGAACAGCAAGGGTGAGGAGAGGGAAGTCAAGCTGCGACCCATCAGCCTGGCTACTGTTCGGTCGCTGCTTTACGAAAAATGGCTTCATGACAACCGTGCCATGGTCGAGAAAGCCTCGGGTGGCAAGTTGGGCTACCTCCATATCAGCGGCATGAGCATGCCTACCTTCTGGAAGTTCCAGGAGGAACTCTACTCGGCTGGTCATGGCAAAGATGGTCTCATCATCGACGTACGCGAGAATGGTGGTGGTTCGACAGCAGACCATCTGCTCACAGCACTCACCCAGCCGGTGCATGCCTTGACGGTGCCACGTGGTGGTTCTCAGGTAGGCTATCCGATTGATCGCAAGATCTATGCTTCCTGGAACAAACCCATCGTGGTGATGTGCAACCAGAACAGCTTCAGCAATGCGGAGATTTTCAGCCACGCTATCAAGACTCTCAAACGTGGCCAGGTGGTAGGCGTGACCACTGCTGGCGGTGTGATCAGCACGGGTGGCACCACGGTGATGGACGTTGGCTTCCTCCGCCTGCCCTTCCGAGGCTGGTACCTGGTGAATGATGGCCAGGACATGGAACTCAATGGCTGTGTGCCAGATCATCAACTCTGGCCGAACCCTGGCGAGATGCCTGCAGGGAAGGACATTCAGCTGATGAAGGCTGTTGAGGTTCTCGGCAAGGATGTGGAAGCCTGGAAGTCGCAGCCACGCCCCAAGTTGACGAAGGCGACGGACAGGAAATAGTGCTCAGACCCGAGTCCTGAGAATACAATCTGTCTAACGTAAAAAAGGCGTTGAGATCACTCTCAACGCCTTTCACCTTGCCTCTGAGTGCAGTCACTCAGAACTATTTGGGTTGTGAACCTGGTACAGGAGGTACTGGAGGTACGGGCAGATCGACCTGCTTAGGGGTTTCTGCAGCGGGAACCACCGGAGCGGGGGTTTCCGATACAGGCACCACAGGTACTGATACCACAGGCACTTCCGTATTCACTGGAGTAAGGCTCTGGGGAGCAGCAGTAGCAGGGCTTACCGTAGTGGCAGGTACCACCGTTGTTGCTGGCATTACCTGGGCAGCAGGAGGTTGAACAGTGTAGGTTGCCTGGGCAGGAACCACTGTCGTGCAACCTGTGTTGCAGGTACCAGTATTGCAGTCGTGACCATGCTTGCCTTTGCTGCCACAGACAGGGCCAGGCAGCGAGCACTCGCCGGAGCGAGCACCGAACTGGACATCATTCTTGAAGGC
>CAYPJB010000159.1:0-3042 GCA_964410845.1 uncultured Bacteroidales bacterium
CGCAAGAGCCTTGAAGAAGCCAGCTTCGAGAAGAGCATCAAGGGGCCTGACTCCGCCAAGATGGTGAAGCTGGTTCCGCTGGTCAAGCCGACGATGAGCGATGCCGACTACGCCCAGTGTGATCTGGTGCTCGAAGTCGTCGTCGAAAACCCCGAAGTGAAGAAGGCACTCTACCAGCGGATTGAGCCGCTGCTGAAGCCGGGGGCCATCCTTGCCAGCAACACCTCCGCTATCTCCATCGGCATGCTCGCTGAGGGTTTGAAGAACCCCGACCGCTTCGTCGGCATCCACTTCTTCAATCCAGTTCGGCAGATGCCTTTGGTCGAGATCATCAAGGGGCCGAAGACCAGCGACGAAACCGTGGTGACCGCTGTCGCCTTTGCGAAAGCTCTCGGCAAGGTCACGGTCGTGGTGCAGGATGGCCCGGGCTTCCTGGTGAACCGTATTCTCTTCCCCTATATGAATGAAGCCCTCGAACTCATCATGGATGGCGTCTCCCTCCGTGGAGTCGATAGTGCAGCCAAGGCATTCGGCATGCCGATGGGGCCGATCACGTTGTCCGATGTCGTCGGCATGGATACCGCACTGCTCGCTGGTGGCGTGATGCAGCGGGCTTACCCTGATCGTGTCGTGAAGACACCAGTGCTGAACGCCCTCGTCCAAGCTGGTCGCCTCGGTCAGAAGAGTGGTTCAGGCTTCTTCAAGTATGGTGGCGGGAAGAAAGACAAAGCACAGGACGACCCGACGGTGGAAGCCATCATTGCTCCGCTTCGTCGCAGTGGTACCCCACCCACCGAGAAGCAGGCCACCGAACGACTGTTCCTGCCGATGCTCCTCGAAGCTACCCGCATCCTGATGGAAAAGAAAGTCCGCAGCGCCGCTGACGTCGATCTAGGCGTCATCAATGGCATCGGCTTCCCACCATTCAAAGGTGGCCTGATGTTCTGGGCCGACACCGTGGGTGCTGCCAAGATCGTCGAGATGCTGAAACCCTACGAAGCCCTCGGCGAACGTTACAAGCCCACGCCCCTCCTGCTTGAACTCGCTGCGAGTGGCAAGAAGTTTTACGACCTTGCATAACAATCTCGTCCTCGGTCTCCGACCGGGGACGCACTGAATCACCGGCTCCGCCGGTAGTCTGCTATTCCCTGAACTTCACACCCGGCAGAGCCGGGGATGCACCCCGTCCCCGGTCAGAGACCGGGGACGAGATACCGAAAGGCTACTCTCCATGAAACGTCCTGTCATCGTTGCCTGTGCCCGTACTCCCATTGGTCGGGCTCACAAAGACAAAGGCTGGTTCCGCAATGTGCGGAGTGATGATCTGGCTACCAGCGTCGTGAAGGCGGTCGTCGAACGGTCAGGCATCGATCCCAAAGAGATTGATGACCTCGTCCTCGGCTGTGCCTTCCCTGAGAAGGAACAGGGGCTCAACGTGGGCCGGGCCGTCAGCCTGATGGCCGGGCTGCCCTTCACGGTATCGGGGGCGACGGTCAATCGCTGGTGCGGATCGAGTCTGCAGGCTCTCAACCAGGCTGCTCATTCGATCATGGCCAACGCCGAAGATGCACAGATCGTTGGCGGGCTGGAGCACATGCACCACATCCCCATGGATACCATCGGCGAGATCAACCCCAAGCTCTTCCAGCAGACGAGCAAAGCAGCGATGATGATGGGCATCACCGCCGAGTTCCTCGCCCAGGCACATGGCATCTCACGCAAGGATCAGGACGACTTCGCCCTGCGTAGCCATCAGAAGGCAGCCAAGGCCCATGCTGCGGGCGAGTTCAAGAAGGAGATCATTCCCACCTATGGCCACGATGATGCAGGCCAGCGGGTGCTTTGCGAAGTCGATCAATGTGTTCGCTTCGATGCATCGCCTGAATCGATGGCTGCCTTGCAACCAGCATTCATGCCCGGCAAAGGCACCGTCACCGCAGGCAACAGTTCGCCATTGAACGATGGTGCTGCTGCCCTCCTCATCATGAGCGAAGAGAAAGCCAAGAGCTTGGGGCTGAAGCCACTGGTGCGGGTGATAGCGACCGCAGCCATCGGCGTAGAACCCTGCGTGATGGGCACCGGCCCGGTCCCTGCGACCCAGAAAGCGCTTAAGCGGGCAGGCATGTCGCTGGATAACATCGACATCGTGGAACTGAACGAAGCCTTCGCTTCCCAGTCGCTCGCCTGCATGCGGATGCTCAAGCTCGATGAAAGCAAAGTCAACGTCCGCGGTGGCTCCATCGCCATTGGCCACCCCCTCGGTGCCAGCGGCGCCCGCATCAGCACGACACTGATTCACAACATGATCGACCGTGGTGCCAACGTCGGCCTCGCCACCATGTGCATCGGCATGGGGCAGGGCATCGCGACAATCTTTGAACGGGTGTAGTCTGGTTCCCCTCTCCCTTCCGCGGGAGAGGGGAGCATGGGACGCATTAGGTGCTATGGTTTGCAGGTATGCATGCTGACTAGAAGCGTCAAAAACATCCTCGTGGCGAAGCGAAGGTCAGCTCAGCACAACGACCAAGCTCAGCAGCGGCGAGGCTTCTGAACCTTGAACTCCCAGAAACGAATCATGCCCCGCCGTCTGCTGCAGCTTCTGGTTTGGCGTCTGCGGCATGGCCCCAACTCAACGGTCGTGCGTTGCCCCTTCACGCCGCTGTGCGACGTGCCAGAGGATGCCGGCGGGATCGACGACGTATGCGACGAGCAGCCCCCACGGTTGCATGGCCGGTGCCTTGGGTGGCGGCACGCCGAATCTTTCGGATAGCTCCAGGGCTTCTATGTGTGCCCACCATGCGGCAAGGTCATCTACCATCAGCTGCATCATGCAGTTGGCCGCCCACTGCTCGTGGTAATGCCTCTGCAGGATGAACCCGCCCGAGCCAGCTTTGAAGATGGCGACTTCGCCATCGAGGGTCTTCTCGAAGCCCATCGCCTCGTAGAACTGCTTGGAGCGGTCGAAATCCTTTGTGGGGAGGAATGGGCGCGCCAGCTCTGTCCCTGTCGGAACTTGGCTCATCTTTCAGTCTCCCTCCGGCC
>CAYPJB010000159.1:3142-9497 GCA_964410845.1 uncultured Bacteroidales bacterium
CCGGGCTCGTCGCGCGGGTGGGGTCAAAACGCGGTCAGCGTGCAGTACACGCCGTACCAAGCGAGCACCGCGCAAGCCGCGATCCCGGCCGTCACCAAGCCGCTGCCGACCCCGGCGGGCCAGCCGCTCAGTCCGCCGGTCCCGGGGACGTCCGAGATGCCCTCGGCCGGGGCGAGGCGGCGACGCCAGGCCGGGATCGTCCAGATAAGGCAGAGCGTCGTGCAGGCGACGGCCACTAGCGCCATCAGCACCGCTGTCATGTAGAGGATACCTGGAGAAAGCAAAACAAACCTCCGAAGTGGCCGAACGACTGCGTTCACTTGCGGGCCGGCTGCAAGGAACGTGAATTCTCGCTACATTCTAACGTCGGCCCTGCCAGGTGCAACGGGTGGTTAGCTCGGGTGACATAGTTTGGCCGTATTCGGCCTAACTATACTGCTGTGAAAATACAATGTCTATGATGAGCAAGATTAGCGTGATTAATCGCTAGGGTGCCATGCCTCATCCTCCATCCTCAAGATGGGCATGGTAAGTGTGGTTTGACTCCATATCCGTCACTGATGCCAGACCGCCTCTTCCACGAAAAAACCAGAAGGCGGAGCTGACGTGCAGGAGTTACTCGGCCATGCGGATGT
Source organism: uncultured Bacteroidales bacterium (assembly GCA_964410845.1). Classification (GTDB taxonomy): domain Bacteria; phylum Planctomycetota; class Planctomycetia; order Gemmatales; family HRBIN36; genus JAEUIE01. The sequence goes on from CAYPJB010000159.1 coordinate 3,778, forward strand.
GAGCACGACCATGATCTACACACATGTATTACAGCGAGGTCCTGGCGGCGCGGTAAGCTCGCTCGATCGGCTATGATGGTGAATTGTGGTCCATCCGAGCCGTGACCGTCAGGGAGCGGGTTGCCATGTAGTTTGCTTCGTTGCAATCCGCTTACTTCGTGCGCGGCTCTGGCAGTTTTTCTCTGCCTGTCCCCTATTCTCGCTGTCAGGAATTTGTTACCCTCCTGAGGTCTTGCGTTCGCCCTCCTTCTTTGAGAACGTACTCCATGCCTACTCCCACCACTCTGGTTCAACTTTTCCTCCAGCGTTCACGTGAGCTGGCTGAGCGTCCAGCGGTTCACTTTCGGCATCACGCCAATTATCTGCATTACACCTGGAAACAGTTGGCGGACGATGTCGGTCGTACAGCACTCGCACTACAGGAACTCGGTGTAGAGTCTGGAGATCGCGTCGTACTGATTTCTCCCAACCGCTATGAGTGGATCGTCGCGGACATGGCTATCCTCGTGGCGGGGGCGGTCAATGTGCCAATACACATATCCCTCTCCGGGCCGCAGATGGTCTGGCAGATCAACAACTGCGGGGGTAGGGTGGTCATCGCAGGAACTGCTGCACTGGCAGCCCATATCGCACCACATCTCGGTAGCCTGGATTTGAAACTGCTCAGCTTCGATGAATGCCCAGCGACCATGGCAGGTCGCAGTTTCACTATGCTCCGTACGCTCACGCAGCCACAAGACAGTGCCACGGGACATAAGCTCATCGAGAGTGCGACCAAATCGGTGAAGCCTGACGACCTGGCTACCATCATCTACACCTCAGGCACCACGGGCGAACCCAAGGGGGCGATGCTGAGCCACAACAACCTGGCCAGCAATGCCCTCATGACGGCAGATGTCATTCAGGTAACCCCTCAGGACGTTCGTTTGACCTGGCTGCCTTTCAGCCACATCTTCGCCCGCACCTGCGATCTCTATGGCATGCTGAGTTGTGGTCATGAACTGGCACTGGCCGATTCCCCTGAGACCATTCTCGAGAACTGTGCCTACTATCGGCCTATGCTCCTGAACGGCGTCCCCTACTTCTACGAAAAGGTGATGAACAAGCTGCTCGAATCGAAGACCGATACCAAGGGCATGCTCCAGCATCTCTTCGGCGGCCGACTTCGTGTCTGCGTGGCAGGCGGTGCTCCGCTGCCCGTACACGTGGCTGACTACTACCGTGCCAATGGCGTTTTCCTGCTGCAAGGCTATGGACTAACCGAGTCATCGCCGGTTATCAGCAGCGAAGCACCCGGCAAGTTCAGGCATGGTTCCGTCGGCCAGGTGCTGCCAGGGCTGGAAGTGAAGATTGCTGACGATGGTGAAATCCTTACCAAGGGCCCGCACGTGATGCTGGGGTACTGGAATAACCCGAAAGCCACGGCGGAGACTATCGTCGATGGCTGGCTACATACGGGCGATCTGGGTGAACTCGACAGCGACAACTTCCTCAAGATCACCGGCCGCAAGAAAGAACTCATCGTAACCAGTGCCGGCAAGAACATTGCCCCGGTCTTTCTGGAATCACTTCTCAAGGCTGATCCGCTCTTCATGCAGGTGGTGGTGATCGGCGACCGCCGCAAGTTCCTGACGGCACTGATCGTGCCCGGCATGAACATCCTGCAGGACTGGGCAAGAAGTCAGAAGATCACATGGACCACAGATGCCGAGATGATGCAACATCCGCTGATCCGTCAGCACTACAGTGAGCGCATTGCCACGTTGTTGAAGGATGTCTCGCACAACGAGCAGATCCGCAACTTTGCCCTCCTGGCCCGGCCCTTCAGTGTGGAGAACGAAGAACTGACGCTGACGCTCAAGCTCCGTCGCAGCATCATTGCCCAGCACTACAGCGAGACGATCGAATCGATGTACATGCAGCGCGAAACACGAGTTGAACAAGACGCTGTTTGAGATTAAGCAGAGAGTTGATGTGAAGCCTCTTATTCTACTGGCTGCACTCCCTTGTCTCATCCTATCTCAAGCGTACCGTCTTGCTACCCATTCTCTGACCAGATCGTGCAACTGATCTGGCTGCTGGTGTCCCCAGGTATCATCTTCAGGGTCCATTTCCTTTTGTTGTTTCTGGTTTCGTTTGCCGTTGTTGCGTTTGCGGTTTCTGGGAAGTTCGTCTTCTATGCCTTCTTCCATCATCTTGAACTCGCGTTCCGCCCGCTGGAACATGTAATGGACAATTGCCATGTTGAGGAAATAATGCATCACCCAGACGATGAAGAATAGAAATCTCGCTTCCCACGGGTCGAGTCCGAAGATAGTCATGAAACCAACGAGCCAGACAAGCAACGTCAGATAGGGGCCTGCAACGGGGATCATGTAAACCAGATTGACGATGACAATCAGGAAGATGGCGCCAATGATAGCCGTCTTGGCTTCGCCGAAATTGATACCACCGCCCAGAGCGCTGCTGAGAAACATGCCAATGATCAGTATCACCAGGGTGATAGGGATATTGATGGCAAACAAGAGCAGTTTGTTACCCCAGTCGATCGCTTGACCATCTGGCGTATTCATCCGCATGAGCAGATAGACGCCTGCCACCAGGCCTGCAGTGGTGACCAATGCACCTAGCCCACCGGCAATCCACATCCACATCGGCAGGGACGTTTCGGATTTACCCGGGAGTTTCTTTTTCTTCTTTTTCTTTTTGGGTTGATCTTCTGTCATGCTCTCGTCAGCAGGATTCACGTGAGAGGCTGTCGCTGTTCTGGATATTGGCTTCGATGGTGAGGTTGGCCGGGAATTCAGGTTTGCCTCGATTAGTGGAGTGGCAAGTACTGGTTCGTCATCGGGAACAACGTCAAAGCCTGCGTCGTCGGGAAGTGGTTCCGCCCAGACCGGTTCTTCCTCCACCTGGAGAGGAATAGCCATCATGGGGCTGGTGCCGGGTTTGTTCCCCAGGGGTGGTAATACCACCGGAGACAATGTCACCTTGACAGCCTGCTGGCAACGTGGGCAGCGAATAGATTTGCCAGCTAATTCTGATTTTGCCGAGAGCTTGGCCTGACACGATTTGCAACGGAGGTCGACACGCATTTGTCACCACTATTGTAGGGCACGCTGTGCGTGCCTCACCACGAAGAGATTCGAGTACTTCATCAGACTTGCAAAGCGACGAACACGAAATCAGGGTAGGCACGCCCAGCGTACCCTACACCAGACCGCAGTCTACAACCACTTAGCACCCTATTTCAAGAAAGATGCCGACAGAGATGTGGGAATTTTTGATGTAGGGCATGCTGTGCATGCCTCACCACGAAAGGTGCTCGTCACCTGTCGCCAATATAATTACAGAGGCCCCCAGTTGAGGCACATCCAGCGTGCCCTTACAGTACCTTCTTGAGATGCTCCCGTAGCCCCGGGCCGTACTTGGGGTCAGCCAGGGCAAAATCAACGAAGGCAGCGTAGTAGCTTTCGAAGTTGCCGATATCGTACCGCTGTTCGCTGCTGGTCAGTTTGATGCCCATCACTTTACCCCCTCGATGGATAAGGGTGCGGATGGCATCGGTGAGCTGGATCTCCCCACCTTTCCCGGGCTGGGTAGTAGCCAGCAGTTCAAAGATAGCTGGGCTGAACACATACCGGGCCGCTACCGCCAGGTTGCTCGGAGCTTCCTGTACGCTCGGCTTCTCGATGATGTCCGCCAGCACAAAGGTCCCTGTCGCTTCGCCCCGCGGCTTGGCGATGCCATACTGCTTCACTTCATGCGTGGGCACTTCTTCGAAAGCAATGATCGCATCCGCAGACTCTTTGCCGAAGGTGTCGATCATGCGGCGAACAATGGTTGACTGTGCATGGATACCAAGGATCGAATCGCCCAGTGCGACGACGAACGATTGCTGACCGACAAAGGGACGAGCCGTGAGGACAGCGTGCCCGAGACCGAGTTGCCGACGCTGACGGGTGTAACAGAATTCGAGCTTGGCCCGCTCGAACGCCAGTTCGCTGAGCAGCTCTTCCTTGCCCGTCTCGCGGAGGAAGTTGATCAGCTCCTGGTTCAGATCGAAATGGTTCTCAATCGAGTGCTTGCCCGGCCCGGTGACAAAGAGCATCCGCTGCACACCTGACGCCGCCAGTTCCTCCACCACATACTGCACCACCGGCTTCCGCCCCACCGGCAACATCTCCTTCGGCTGACTCTTCGTCGAAGGCAACAACCGCGTTCCCGCCCCAGCCACGGGGATAACTGCAAGATCGATCATGATGAACTCTGCGAATGTTCAGGAGATTGCGTTAGTCATTACTATATGCACCGAGCGGATGACATGTTGGGTGCCATTGTTTCGCTGTACTCAGCGTAACAATGCCGAGTCAACATCTCACACCAACTACTACGTCGCCCCACCCTTCACCCGATGCACCCCCTCCGTGCAACTCCCCCCGCTCGGCAGCATCTTCCCGGGGTTGCACAGGTTGTTCGGATTGAACGCCATCCTCACCCGGGTCATCATCTCAATATCCACCGGCGTGAACATCTTTGGCATCAGGTCAAGCTTCTCCACACCGATCCCATGTTCACCGGTCACGCTGCCACCCTGGGTGATGCATTCTTCCAATATCTCGTGGCTGGCCGCCAGCACTGCCTTCACCTGGGCCGGATCGCGTTCATCGAACAGCATCGTCGGGTGCAGGTTACCATCGCCGGCATGGAAGACGTTGGCGATCTTGACCGCATGCTTCTCTCCGATCTCGCGAATCTTGCGCAGCATATAAGGCAGCTTGGTGCGAGGCACCACGCCATCCTGGGTACACAAACTGGGAGCGAGACGGCCCATCGCCCCGAAAGCTTGCTTACGGGCCTTCCACAGCAGCGTGCGTTCCGCTTCATTGTGAGCCCGTCGCACCTCCCTCGCCCCGTTCGCCTTCGCCACCGCTTCAATGCGGTCTGCCTCCGCATCCAGCCCGGCATTCAGCCCATCTACTTCCATGATCAGCACCGCTTCCGCATCGAGCGGGAAGCCGAAGTGGAACGCCTCTTCAAGTGCACCCATGATGGGGCGGTCGATCATTTCCAGTGCTGCAGGAACGATGCCAGCCGCGATGATGCCACTGATGCAATTGGTGGTGTCGTCGATGGTGTTGAACACGCCGAGCAGCGTTCGCACCGCCGGTGGGTTAGGCGTCAGGCGAACCCAGATCTTGGTGACGATGCCAAACGTACCTTCGGAACCAACAATGAGGCCAGCCAGATCAAGCCCCGGATAATCGCCCAGCGGCCCACCCACTTGGGTAACCGTGCCATCAGGCAGCACCAGTTCGACACCAAGAATATGGTTCACCGTCACACCATACTTCAGCGTATGCGGCCCACCCGAATTGGTGGAGACATTGCCACCAATTGTACAGGCCCCCTGGCTACTCGGATCGGGAGCGAAGTGCAAGTTGTGCGGAGCCACATGCCGCGTGAGCCAGAGGTTGACCACTCCGGGTTCGACGATGGCGTACTGATCGAGTGGATGCACTTCGAGAATACGCTTCATGCGAGCCAGCGCGATCATCACACAATCATTCGGCGCCAGCGTCCCCCCCGCCAGACTCGTGCCCGCCCCACGAGGCACAAACGGTACGTTGTGCTGCTGGCAAAGCTTAACAATCTTCACCACATCGTCGGTACAACGAGGAAACACCACCACCGAAGGCTTATTCCGCTCTATGGTGTAA
>CAYPJB010000160.1:0-9494 GCA_964410845.1 uncultured Bacteroidales bacterium
TGTCTGCAGGTCTTCCCCCGAGATGGCTCCATAACGAAGCACCAGGTAGTAGAGAATCAACGTACCGCAGACACCAATGCCTCCCAGCAAGCCACCGACGAGTAGACGAGTTACACGCTTCTTCAGTGACAACATTCGCTTGATGACTGCAAAGATCAGTGCAACAAGCAACCCAGGCAGACCAATGGTGGCGGAGTTTACCCCGACAGCATACCACCCGCCATGACTGAGCAGCAATGCTTGCAGCGTCAGTGCGATTGCCACCGCCAATCCTACCCTGGTTCCCAGCAACATACCTGCCATGCCATTGAGCAATAAATGCACTTTGGCTCCGGGAATCGGTGGATGAATCAACGACGCGACAAAGAGAATGGCTGTAAACACACCTGTCTTTGCTATCTCATCTTCCCGCAGCCGATAGCACCCCAGCATCAGCAAGGCAATGCTGATGGCCAGACCGATGGCGAGTGTTATCGGGGAAAGTACGCCATCTGCAATGTGTACCGCCCAGAGCATTATGCTGCTCCCATGCCGTACTGCTTCACCAAACCATCCCGCACTTCTTTCAGGAAACGCGTCAGTTCTACAGCTTGGAAGTCAGTAATTTTCTGTAAAAGTAAGATAGCTTCATCGAACTTGGGCTTACTTGTCACCAGTTCAGCTTCGCTCGCCACATTCTCCAGTCGAGTGACGTTAAACTGCCCTTTGACACAATAGATGATGACCTCGAGTGCCTTCGCCTGCTTGGTCTTGATCCGCAGCCAGAAGGTCTTGCAGTTCGATGGCTTGATATGGATGGCATCGCGCAGGTTAAAGTTGATCTCCGCTTCATCATCGAGTTTGCCCACGATCGTGAGAAGTTGCTTCAAAATACTCTGATCCCATTGGCAGCCCTGCCCCGGTGGAAACCCCTTCATCGAATGATGCCACTGTTCACCATTCTTCGACCAGGGCATCAGTGATTCGATGTTGCTCTCCAACTGATTGGTTACAGCACTAAAAGACCGCAAGGCCTCTGGAAGAAAGCGAGTGAAACCAGGCGTTTCCAGATCTTCTTTCTTGTACACACCGATCTCAACCGTCTGCCAGGGGCCTTTGGGATTGCTGACACGGACACGGCGCTGACCGCTATGGGCCACCATGCCCGGTATCTTTAACAGGTCAGGCAACTTTAATAGTGACTCAAGCGAACCTTCCTGGAATGCATTCTTTGCCACACGGAAAGTGAGCCAGAGCAAATACTCTTCCGAAGTGGACGCATGCAGGAACCAGCCACGGCTCTTGGTCTTATGGGCAATCTCCACCGTCGTGCGATGGTTCCAGTTGACATCGCCTAACGTCTCATTCTTAATCGAGAGTATTTGCTCGATGGCATACTCAAGTGCCTCGCCTTCCCACTTACATTGCTTGCCTGTGAGCGTGACACGATCATGACAATGCCACTTCACCCCATCTGCTTCCCATGGCATGGCAATCGTGCCTGCATCCGTCTCTGCCAGTGTCAATGGCATTTCAACCGGGGTAATTGACTGCTGCACTCCCTGGTAACGTACTCTTTCCGCATATGGCCCGGCTTCCAGCACTTCCTTTAAGATGGGCATGGTGACCGAATTGTTCGGATGGGCTACCACCCACTCTGGTGTACCTTCAGTGACGATCCTGCCACCTGCATCACCAGCCTCCGGCCCCAGATCAATTACCCAGTCAGCCGACTTGATGACATCGAGGTTATGCTCCACGACGATGACCGTGTTGCCTAGATCAACGAGGCGATGTAATACTTCCAGGAGCTTGCGAATATCATCGAAATGCAAGCCTGTTGTAGGCTCGTCCAGTACATACAGTGTCTTGCCAGTATTGGGACGCCCCAGTTCCGCCGCCAGCTTCACTCGCTGAGCCTCTCCACCAGACAATGTTGGAGCCGCCTGCCCGAGTTCCAGGTAATCGAGACCCACGTCGGTCAGGGTCTGCAGCAATGCTTTAATTCGGGGAACATTCGTGAATACCTCCAGAGCCTGCTTAATGCGCATGCTCAGTACTTCGGAGATGTTGAACCCCTTGTAGCGGATCTCCAGTGTCTCCGGCGAATAGCGTGCTCCGTTACAGACATCGCACGTCACCCAGACATCGGGTAGGAAGTGCATCTCGATCTTCTTCTGCCCCATACCCACACAGGCTTCGCATCGCCCGCCCGGTTGATTAAAGCTGAAGCGACGAGGCTGATAGCCTCGCACCTTGGCATCTGGCACCTGGGCATAGAGTTGCCGAATGAGGTCGAATACGCCGGTGTACGTGGCAGGGTTCGAACTGGGGGCGTTACCGATGGGTGACTGATCAACATTGATGATCTTGTCAATAAACTGTAACCCGTTGATGTCGCGATGAGCCCCGACGGGCATCTGGGCCCGATGCAACTTCCTTGCCAGTGCCGGGTAGAGTACATCCTGTACTAGTGAACTCTTGCCCGAACCGCTCGGGCCTGTCACAGCGATCAGCGATCCGAGTGGAAAGCGAACATCAATATTTTTCAAATTGTGATGAAAGATGCCTTCAAATCCGAGCCATTGCGTCTTCGGAGTGGTGATGGAGTCATCAGTGATGGTAACCCGCCGATTGCTCGGAATGGGGATCGACAACCGGTTCGCCAGGTAGCCGCCCGTCAGCGAGTCCTTCTGTTTCGACACCTTGGCTGGTGGCCCCTGGGCAGTAATGGTTCCACCATCAACACCTGCACCGGGACCAAAGTCGCAGAGGTAATCGGCTTTCCTGATGACCTCGCGATCATGCTCGACAAGAATGAGCGTATTCCCAAGATTCTTGAGTTTTTCGAGTGCGACGATAAGCCGACGATTATCTCGAGGGTGGAGACCAATGGTTGGTTCATCCAGCACGTACAGCACACCCGTTAATCCACTTCCGATCTGACTGGCGAGGCGGATACGTTGAGCTTCACCACCAGAGAGCGTAGGTGCGGAGCGATTAAGTGTAAGGTAATCCAACCCCACATCGACCAGAAATTGCAAACGACTGGTGATCTCTCGCAACAGATCTCCTGCAATCTTTTTCTCGCCGCTGGTGAGTTTCAGCTTCTTGAAGAAGTCGAGCGCTTCGAGCAACGACTGCTGGCCCAGTTGCCCCATCGTCAGATTCTGGAAACGTGAAGCTGCAGCATCATCCCGAAGCCGAGCGCCATGACAGGTGGTACACTCCGACTGCATCAACTGATCAGACAATCGTTGCCGCAACACATAACTGACGCGTGCTGCTTCATCGATGGCAGGGTAGATACCCTTGTATTGGAACCGAACAGGCGGTTGCCCTGCTATTCCCGTCTCCACCGAGACCCATTCGCCATCGTTGCCATGCAGCACCACCCGCTTGGCGGCATTGCTCAAATCGTTGTATTCCGCATCGAGAGAGAACCCGTTGACTTCGCTCAATGCTTCCAGCATGGTTAGCATGCCAGGGACTGATACGGTAGGCCAGTTACTGAGAGCACCATCACGCAGGCTAGCTTGTGGATCGCGGAAAAGTGCCGTGTGACTCGTCCCCTGCCGCACGCCCAACCCTTCACAAGTGGGGCACCAGCCGAGAGGACTGTTGAACGAAAAGTGATGCGGCGCCAGCGGTTCAAAGCTGCGGTTGCACTTGGAACATGCCAGGTGCTGGCTGTACCTTTCCACCTTCCACTTCTTCTCTGGCACGCCATCAGCAACATGGGCAACCAGCATGATACCTTTGCCGAAGCTGAGTGCAGACTCGACCCCTTCCGCCAATCGACTTCGCTGACTGCTTCTCACGATGGAACGGTCAATGACCACTTCCACATCGTGCTTTCTCTTGTGATCAATCTCCGGCACTTGATCAATGTCGTAGGTAGTCCCATTCACTCGAATACGAACAAACCCACTACGACGAATGTCGTCCCAGATAGCTGCATAGTCTTCCTGTCCCTTGCGTTCCACAGGAGCGAGCAAGTACAGCTTCGTCCCTTCCGGCAAACTCATCAGTTGTTCAATGATCTCATCTGCCGACTGCGTTCCTACCGGAATCTGGCACCGTGGGCAATGAGGCTTGCCCATGCGTGCATACAGCACTCGCAGATAGTCATGAATTTCGGTGACAGTACCAACTGTGGAACGTGGGCTTTTGCTGGCGGTTTTCTGCTCAATGCAGATGGCAGGAGAGAGACCGTCGACGTGCTCCACCTTGGGTTTCTGCAACTGGCCGAGGAATTGTCGGGCATACGAAGAAAGCGATTCGACGTACCGCCGCTGACCTTCCGTGTAAACCGTATCCATGGCCAGAGTGCTTTTGCCGGAACCACTTGGGCCACAAAAGACAGTCATAGCATCGCGGGGGATGCTGACATCAATGTGCTTCAAGTTGTTCTGGGAAGCCCCCCGGACAGTGATTTCAGTCAGCACCGGTCTTTTAAGTTCCTTCTTCGCTTTCCCATTCTTGAGCGATGCTGCGGTGATGATATGTTCACCTGCAAGAATAGGCTTCAGCGACTTGCCCGTGTGCGACCTGGTATTCTTCGCTACTTCTTCTGGCGTACCGGTACACACGATAGTGCCACCACCTGCTCCACCCTCGGGCCCCAGGTCGATAATCCAGTCTGCGGTTTTGATCACATCGAGATTGTGTTCAATAACGACAACCGTGTTCCCGTCCTTCACGAACTGCTGCAACACGTTCAACAGCTTCTGGATATCATCGAAGTGCAATCCCGTGGTTGGCTCATCCAGAATGTAAAGCGTATGCCCGGTGCTCTTGTGGCACAGTTCCTTCGCCAACTTGATGCGCTGGGCTTCACCACCTGAAAGCGTCGGCGAAGGTTGCCCCAGCTTGATATAGTCCAATCCCACATCATGCAGAGTCTGCAACATCCTCTGAATGCGAGGTATCTCGGAAAAGTGCTCGAGAGCCTGCTGCACATCCATTTCCAGGATGTCGTGGATGCTCTTCTCCTTGAACTTCACCTGCAATGTTTCACGGTTGAACCGTCGGCCTTCGCATACCGGACAAGGAACCCAGACGTCTGCCAGGAAGTCCATCTCGAGCTTGGTCGAACCGTTGCCAAAACAGGCTTCGCATCGCCCGCCCGGCACATTGAAGCTGAACCGCCCGGCTTTATAGCCCCGTATCTTCGATTGATTCATTGCCACGAATAGCTTGCGAATCTCATCGAAGACCTTGATATAAGTCCCCGGGTTCGAGCGAGGCGTCCTTCCGATAGGCGATTGATCGATGGCAATCACCTTGTCTATGAACTCCAGCCCCTTGATCTTGTCATGTTCACCAGCAGAGTAGCTCTCCCCCTCACTCTCTTGCTCTTCGTCGTCTTCCTTGGCCAGTCTCGTGGATGTTTTCAGCTTCTGCCTGGCAGCGACGAGAAGGATATCGTTCACCAGCGAACTCTTTCCTGACCCGCTCACTCCCGTAACACCGATGAACGTGCCCAGCGGGAACTCGACATCAATGTCCTTCAAGTTGTGATGCTTCGCCCCGAAGATTTTGATCTTCTGTTTGCCGGGCTTCCGCCGTTCGCTCGGCACCTCGATCTGGAGCCTGCCCGACAGATAGCCCCCTGTTACACTCTTTTCGCAGGACAGAACGTCCTTCAGGCTCCCCTGCACGACCACTTCGCCGCCACGCACACCGGGACCAGGGCCGAAGTCCGCAATGAAGCCCGCTGCCCGCATCGTCTCTTCATCATGCTCAACGACGATGACCGTATTCCCCATATCACGCAGCCGCTGCAGGCTGTTCAGCAACATGGTGTTATCGCGTGGGTGCAAACCAATACTCGGCTCATCAAGAATGTACAACACACCAACAAGTCCGCAACCGATCTGGCTGGCAAGACGGATTCGCTGAGCTTCACCTCCAGAGAGAGTAGGTGCAGTTCGTTCAAGACTCAGATAGTGCAGCCCGACATCAACCAGGAACTGTAGTCGAGTACGAATCTCCTTGAGCGCTTCCTCCGCTATGACCTTTTGTGTTACATCAAGTTGCTGCTCGAGCTCACCAGCCTTGGCGAACCATTTCACCAGATCGCCAATGGGCATTCCGCCTGCTTCGATGATGGTCTTGCCTGCCACCCGTACCGCTGCCGCCTGCGGGTTCAACCTCTGCCCCTGGCACTTCGGGCAGATCATGGTCCGCATGTACTTTTCCAACTGCATCCTGCGTGGCCCGGCTGCCACCTTCTTATAGCTGGCCATCAGATCAGGGACGACGCCTTCCCAGGTTTCTGCATGCCGCCAGATGAATCCACCCCGGGCTTTCCAGTCGCAAATGATCTTCTCTGGTGTACCGTACAAAATCCAGTCGCGCTGCTGGCGGGTAAGTTTCTTCCAGGGTGTCTTTAGATCGAAGTCTTTGCTGTTTGCCAGCCCCGTGTAGATGTGTTTCCGCCAACGTCCCATGCTAGTGACCGGCCCTACAATCTCAATCGCCCCCTGATAGAAGCTCTTGTCAGGATTGGGTACCAGCAGCTCTTCAGCAAAATCAATCTTCTTGCCCAGGCCATCACACGACAGGCACATCCCGATCGGACTGTTAAAACTGAACAGTTGTGGCGACGGTGGTTCGTAACTGTTGCCACACTTGGTGCATGCATATTTGGCCGAGAAGGTAAGCGATTGCCAGGTCTGTTCCCTCTCACTTTGGGGAGGTGGCGTTTTTGTGGTAGCACCCTTCCTGCTTTCTTTGTCGACAATCTTCTCTTCCACTAAGAGCAGCAAATTACCTTCGCCCAGCTTGAGCGCCTGTTCTACAGCCTCTGCTAACCGCGTCCGTCCTTTTTCTTCGATAACCAATCGATCAACGATGATCTCGATGTTGTGCTTCATCTGCCGATCAAGCTTCAATTCATCGGTCAGGTTGATATTCTCACCGTCCACCCTCGCCCGTACGTAGCCTTGTTTCAAAAGATCCTTGAAGAAATCCTTGAACTCTCCCTTTTGACCACGCACAACCGGGGCCAGCACCTGGGCCCGCAACCCTGCCATGCTGGCTAACAGTCGGCCCACAATCTGTTCGCGAGTTTGCGCGGCGATCGGCACTTGACAAGTTGGACAGTACCCCTGACCAATACGCGCATAAAGCACTCGAAGGAAATCATTGATTTCGGTGATGGTTCCCACTGTCGAGCGTGGGTTTTGCGCACCAGCCTTCTGCTGAATACTGATCGAAGGTGAGAGGCCGGAAAGAAAATCCACATCAGGCTTGGGAAGTTGGCCGAGGAACTGCCGGGCGTAGCTTGATAGCGACTCGATATACCGTCGCTGCCCCTCGGCAAAGAGCGTATCAAACGCAAGACTGCTCTTTCCCGATCCACTCACGCCACTGAAGACAATCAATTGATTGCGTGGTAACGTTAAATCGACGGAACGAAGGTTATGCTCCCGCGCTCCACGGACTTTGATCGCTGCTTCACTCATTCGTAGTTTTCGCCTGATGTCCCAGAAGTTACAATCGTAACCAACAGCAGGGGTGACAAGTGAACATCACCGGGATTGTTCATAGTCAAATGCCTTGCCCTCACACGCACATCTTCATGCTGCGAAGAAGGCACCTGAAACTGCAATAAACTTCGTTGAACATCATCTCTACGCCATGCTAGGATCACGCTAACCCGTTTGAGGTGCATGTGCCATGCTCTGCCTTCTCTTGTTGCTCATCCAAACTGCGTCCACCTTCGAACCGGCATTAACCCTCGAACGTCAGGACCACTGGCTGGTCATACGAGGCAAGCATCTGCCAGGTGGTTCAATCAAAATCAATTACCTCGAAGCCTATTGTCGAGCAGGCTCAACTGATGCTGACTGGGGGAAACACACGGTCAATGCTCATCGCAGTGAATTGCTTTCCCGGAAACCTGATGGAACACACATCGAACTGCGTGACACGCTGGCCGATGGCCTGGTAGTGCATCATCTGATCACTGCAGGCACGGATGAAATCTGTTTCATTTGGAAGGCGAAGAACCCGACAAGCAAGGCCTCCGAAGCTCATTGGGCGCAACCCTGTGTTCGACTCGGCACCTTCACGGGTTTCCGCAATGAACTCACAGGCAACCTGGAAGACTACCTGCCTAAGTGCTTTATCTTCCTCGATGGCAAACTCACCCGAATGCCTACTCACGACTGGGCCAAGCAGGCTCGCTATACTCCGGGACAAGTCTGGAAGGGGCCACAGGCACCTGCAACGGATGTCAATCCTCGACCACTTTCGAAGCTGGCACCCAGCCATGGTCTGATCGGCTGCTTCAGCGCTGATGACAAGCTGATCTTTGCCATGGCGGCTGAGCCTTATCAGGAGTTATTTCAAGGTGTAGCCCGATGCCTGCATGTCGACTTCCGCCTGGGAGGTTTACTGCCGGGCGAAGAGAAGACCGTGCGCGGAAAGATCTACCTGGTCAAAAACGATGTGCCAGCATTAGTGAAGCGTTATGAGAACGACTTTCCTGAGCATCGACAACCATCGAAATGACAACACTGAAGCAATCGCAACTACCATTCATAGGAAGCAACTCTGTAGTTATTGCCTGCGGGTTGAATGCTCCGTGACACCTGATCGGGAAGTTGCTGAACCGGTAGGACTTGTCGACTTTGACGCTGCAGTAGGTTTCTTGTCAATGCCTTGCCAACTCATGAAATCGCGTTTCATCTGCCTCATCTGTACGACAGTCGGAAGATATTCAGGCAGGTGTCCTTCATCGACTGCCACCCGTGAACCAAGGAACAGGCAGATAGACCAGCAGAATATGTTGGATACCCAACTCTTCGGATGGAAGAACTTGAACGCTGTCCCCGAGAACTGGTTCGCCTTGATAGACATGCCATGAAAATCGATAGCGTAGATTTCATCAAGCAGCAGGTGTGAAAAATAGCCTAACGCTACACCACCTGCGACAACCAGACCTTCGGATTGCGTTCGCCTGACCCACGCAATGTAGACGAGTAAAGTAGGGATCAATAACGCCGGAATGCTGTGAAACATTCCCCGGTGCTCGCTCCACCGTTTGATGATGTAGGAAACGCCATAACGAATGAGAAAATACGTGCCAGCAGCCAGGATCAAGCGCATGTCCGGGTCGCGCCCACCCAGTCGATGAAAACAGACGATACCGCCGATCGCTGCCAGCAAAGGGATCATTTCCCGAAGTGGCCGACCGCTGTCACTGTCCAGGTCCGGCAACATCCCAGCGAGGCTACAAAGGCCACCTGCCACAATGCAGTGGGGCAACTCATAGCCGAATCCGAAGTGCATTCCCAGCGTGTAACCGACGCCAAGAACGGTGGAAAACTGCATATGTTGTGGAAACGCAGCCATGAAAAGACCCTTCGAATGGCTGCTTTTACTCTCCCGTCATAGAAATGCAACCCCGATTTGCCGCCTGCTCTTTGGATGCGAGGTTGATCGAACGATGTCTACTTGCATATCTTCATTCT
This sequence comes from uncultured Bacteroidales bacterium, assembly GCA_964410845.1. GTDB lineage: Bacteria > Planctomycetota > Planctomycetia > Gemmatales > HRBIN36 > JAEUIE01. The sequence continues at coordinate 9,465 of CAYPJB010000160.1, forward strand.
TGGCTGTAGCTATATGCAACAGGCTGTGTT
>CAYPJB010000161.1:0-9477 GCA_964410845.1 uncultured Bacteroidales bacterium
GAACGCTGATCCGGTTGTGCCGTGGCAACTGCAATATTCTGATCAAAACCAGGAAGAGGCGCATCGAGACCTCGTGCGAACCAGACGGCACGGAAGACGAAAAGCCTTTCACCATCGTTGATGTGATTGAGCACCTGCCGGCCTGTCCATTGCTCCGGGGCATTGCGTTCCAGTGATTGCTCTTCGGTCACACTTTGGAAGAAGTCCATCACATCAGGCAATTGTGCCGACAGGATTTCCCGAATATCCCCCTCACCTATTTTGTCGATGTAGGTGAAGTAATACTCTGCCGCTTCAGAACGGGTCGGACGGTTGTGGATGGACATAGGCTGATCCTTTACCTGACAAGATGACTTTGTCGAAATGCTGACCTACGTAGAAAACGTCCCATACGGAAGCTACGGATTGGTCGGGAGCAACATGTTATCAATCAATCTGGTGGTACCAAAACGGGCAGCTATCACAGCCAGAGCTTCCCCTTTGATCTTTTGCATGGGTTGAAATGTCTGGGGATCAACGATAAGTGCATAGTCCCGTTCGCAGCCAGGTGTTTCGTCAAGCATGCTGGACATGATCTTTTGCAGTCGAGCGGTATCGCGTTCACCTTCACTAACCTGTTCAGCGACTTCGCTGAGGGCATGATAAATAACGGTGCAGCGTTCGCGCTGTTCAGGAGTGAGATAGCGATTGCGAGAACTCATTGCCAATCCATCCGCTTCACGCAGGGTGGGACAACCTACAATTTTGACAGGAAAGTTAAGTTCCTTCACCATTCGGCGAATGACTGCTAGCTGCTGTGCATCCTTCTGACCGAAGTAAGCCACATCGGGCTGCACCTGCAAAAAGAGCTTGGCAACGACAGTCGCTACTCCTCGAAAATGTCCCGGGCGTGATCGACCTTCCAGAATGTCACTTAATCGTGGCACTTCGACGAACGTACTGTTTGCTTCTTCACCTGCAGCAAAACTACCTGAGCCATACATCGCTTCCACGGTGGGGGCGAAGATCAAGTGTGCACCCGCTGCCTGGCACAACTGGTTATCTGCTTCCAATGTCCGCGGGTAGCGGGAATAATCTTCCGTCGGTCGAAACTGTGTGGGATTGACGAAGATGGAAACCACTACAAACGGTTGATTTGCCTCTCTCGCAGCCTGTCGTACCAGGCTCGCATGCCCTTCATGCAAAGCACCCATTGTTGGCACAAACGCAATTCGTTTTCCTGCGTGACGTGCCTGCAGTACAGCCTGACGAAGTGACGAAACAGCATCAACGATGGGTAAAGACATACAGATATCTTACGGAGAGGAAGCAAGAGGCGATGATAGAGGTGAACGATTCATGTTCGAACTGTCTTGGCCCGCTTGCAATTGCAACTGGCATTTTCAAATCACTAATTCGTCAGATACCGGAACACTGCCTCAAGATTATCATCTTCCGAATAGACTTCATTCACTTGAATGGCTTGCTCTTTCAGCAGCATGGGAAGACGTGAATAGAAGAGGTCGGGTTTCTTCGTCTCTGCAATGAGTTGCTTATCCTTGTCCTGTATGGTCAGGCCTTGTACATCCGGGTGTTTCGCCAGCTGTGAAGCCAGTTCTCGGACTTGTTCTGAAACCAGGACAATGCGATGCGGGTGATCATCGATGAGTTCGCGAATGTCGCGAAGGTTGCCTTCTGCCACCAGGCGGCCAAGGTGAATCAGCACGATCTGCTGTGTCAACCCTTGCACTTCGTGCAGCACATGACTGGAGAGCACGATACTTTTCCCTTCGTCAGCCAATTTCAGGATGATGTCCATGAGTTGTCGACGGGCGACGGGGTCGGTGCCTGTGAAGGGTTCATCGAGGAACAAAATCTTGGGTTCATGCACCAGGGCTTGGGCTACTTTGATGCGCTGCCTCATACCTCGGGAATATCCACCAATCGCTCGGTACTGGGAATCCTGCAAAGATACTCGTTCGATAGCGTGTTGAGCAACATCACGCGCGGCATTGCCAGTGAAGCCTCGGAGCTTGGCGAAGGCATGAACGAACTGCCAGCCGGTCATCCATTCGTAGAAGGCATCCTGTTCCGGGCACAGGCCGATGTAGCGGGTGAGCCAGGGATTATTCCAAGGTGCTTCACCCAGCACGGAGACTTTGCCTTTGCTTGGCTTCAGTTGACCGGTGACAAGTTGCAGGAACGTGGATTTCCCAGCGCCATTGGGGCCGAGCAACCCCGTCACGCCAGGACCAATATCCAGCGAGACGTTGTTGATGCCGATGACGTTGCCATACCACTTCGAAACATTGTCGAAGCGGATCAGCGGAGTCGATCCAGCGACTTCACTCGGTAGAGCAGAATGCACAGGGATAGCACTCCCAGACCAGAAAGAGTTAAAGCTGACCACCACCAGGGGTAAAGTGAACGGATGTCGCTGCTTCGAACGTAGCGGGTGCCATTTTCCGAAAAGACGCTGACACCAATACGACCATCGCTGGCTTCAATGCGTTCAGGCGACATCGGACCACGCCGCCGATTAGTCTGACCGGGCAGGAAGTTATCCAATTTGTCAGCGCCAGCCTTCTTCATGGCATCCTGGGCGATCTTGTAGCCTGCATCGATTTTCTTCCAGGCCCCTTCGGTGTTCATTACCGCTTCCTGTATGCGCTGCACGTTCTTGGTGAAGTTGGCCAGGTTTGCCCATTCCTGGAAACCACTGGAGATGAAGAGCATCAGAAACAGCGACTTACTCAACATCCAGAAACCAAACCACATCATCGAGACGTAGCGAGAGTTGCGTGACAGCGACGAGAGCGCCAGCATGAGGAGCCCATAGGAGACAGCAATCACCAGGCTCACCAGGATGCTGCCCCAGAGCAAAGGAAGCACTTCGACAACAATCGATAGCTTTAAACTGAAAAGTACACCAAGTATCCAGGCCAGCACTGCAGGCACTGCAGTGACCATCAGAACGAAGAAGCCAATCACACCCAGTTTGCCCAGGAAGTATTCCCAGCGACGAATGGGCCGCGAGAGATACAGAGGCAAGGCATTGAACCGCAAATCCTTGCTGATGAGATGCGGCCCTACCAGTAGCACGAGCAACATCAACAGAAAGTACTGGATGTAAAAGAAGAAGTGATACGCCAGCGTCCAGACGGCGAGCCGGTATTCATGAGGAACATCCAGCAGTTCTTTAGGCAGGATGAAGCCCATGAGCGGTTTGATGTAGGCGTTGCCTTGCTCGAACAGGCTCCACAAAATCATAAACGCTGCAAAGGCGAAAGCAGGGCCTACACACAGCACTAGCACCGCTCGCGTCAACTTGCTTCGGAACTGCATCAACACGCCGTGACGGGTGATAGCCCACCACCGCCATGCCTGGCTGGCCAGTTTCCCGTTCCAGTGCTGATAGCCTTGCTCGAAGATCGGCATCGTAAACCTTTCGCTAACACCAGGCTACTGGTTGATGGCAGTAAGAAACACATCTTCGAGTGTGCTTCGCCGAGGACGCAAATGACGTATCTGAAAACCTTCTGCAGCAGCAAGTTCCCAGAACAGTCCTTCATGGCGACCATCGGGGAGAGTCACCAGTAATGCATCATCCACTGGCTTGACCGTACATCCCCACTCGGTAAGTTTCTGTGAAAAGCGAGGTTGTTCAAGCTTTACGCGTACTTCATATGCCTGCTGCTGCACCATCTTCAGTTCGTTAAGCTTGCCCTGGGTGATGATTTTGCCATGACTCATCACAATAATGTAATCACAGACCGCTTCCACATCGGGAAGCAGGTGACTACTGTAGAGCAGGCTAACACCTTTGTTCTTGCACAAGTCCTGACACAGGGCAATAAGTTCCTCGCGTCCCGGGGGATCCATGCCATTGGTTGGCTCGTCCATGATCAGCAGTTTCGGATCGTGAACCAGTGCGGCTGCAAGTTTGAGCCGCTGCTTCATACCCGTGGAATAGCTGTCTGTAGGACGATAACGCTGTTCACTGAGGCCCACATAATCAAGCACTTCGTGGGCTCGTTGCATCGCATCCGAACTGGCCATGCCACCCAATTCCCCAGCGTAGGCAACAAACTCAATGCCAGCCGTGCTGGGAAACAGGCACTCATCTTCTGGAACAAAGCCCACTTGCTGACGGATGGTGAGGGCAGAGCGTTTAATGTCGAGGCCAAGCACACTGCCCGTACCTGCATTAATGGAGATCAGGCCGAGCAGAGTACGGATGAGTGTGGTTTTGCCAGCGCCATTGGGGCCGAGCAAGCCGATGGCCCCCATCGGAGCAGTAATACTTAAGTCAGCAAGCGCCTTGATCCGACCGTAGTTCTTCGTTACCTGATGTAATTCGAAAAGGGAAGTCATACGTCAGTTGTTGGTTATTGGTTTCTGGTTGTTTGTTGACAGTTGGTATCAGGCATCAGTTTCGATGAAATGCTAGCCGTTAGTTGCGAGCAACAACTCTCCACTATTTCTATGAAACCTCTTGCGCGATGGGTCTGTTAATCAGTTCGTTTCTCGACCGCGATAATTTATCGTGTCTTTCTTCATACTGCACACTGCCTAGCGACATCGCCATGCCGATGTTTCCTGCTATGAAGACCACTACCCAGGTGATGCCGAAAGTAATGAACGCAGGCGTCAATCCTTCCCAGCCGCCCAAGCTGGCGAATATGAAAAGTGGAATGCTGTAACACACGATGAATAGCGTACTGGCCTGCATGATGCCCCACATTTTCTGTGAAGCAATCTCTTGTACTGGAATGGCGGTCATCAGCAAATCGTCCCAGGTTTTCATGCGTTTCTCTTCACTGATCGAGCCAGCGCAACGAATGAGAATGGTGATGCCAGTGAAGAAAATCAGAATGATACCCATCAGGATGGTTTCATTCGCCACCATCGTGGGCGACAGCCTGGTGAATATCCCGAAAAAATAGTCCCATTCCATGCGAAAGAAATGAGAGACCAGCCGCCCCTGGGTATTATTGTTGATGATGCCGCCAATCATGGCTATCGAGAAGACCAGGCAGCCGACCGCCCCCAGCCAGCTGGGGATTGTTCGGAGAGCAGGTAACGGAGCAACACCGAGAATCTGTCGTTCCCTCCAGCGAATCGGATTCTCCCCCACGCTGCTGCGAATACCCCAGCGCCATCGGTATGATCGATCTTCCAACTGTTTGAGGCACGCTGCACGAATGCTCCAGCAGGAGAGCTTCACAAAAAAGTAACCGATGAACCAGAAAATAAAGAGTTGTGTGCCTAACGTGGATAATGTCACACTGGTGAATGGCGTAGCTGACAATCTAACCACCATTTCCACCGGATTCAGCCAGAGTGGAAGCGGTTTATCGCCCAGAATCGTTAAGCTGACCAAGGCAATAATAATGATGATCGAATAGCAGGCCATGATGGCATCACGCGTTCGTCGAGTAATAACAGCGCTGAAAATGCAGATTCCCACCATCGCAAAAGTAATGACGAACGCATGAACATAGCAGAGGAAAAAATCCCAGAAGTGCACCCGTCCCAGACCTGCCACGGCAAACACGAACGGAAAACTGATCATGATCAAGCGGAGAAGCTGCAGATAACGACCAATGATTTTTCCACGAACTATTTCGTAATCATGCAACTCGGTGCCGAAGAGCGCGGTCAGAGTATCCTTCTCTTTTTCCTGACCGAGTGCCCCAGCCGAGAGTGCAGGTGTGACGAGCAGCAGCACCAGCAACTGCAAAGGAAAGAAGCGACCAAGATAGCGAGCTGCGAAGTCGATCTTTCCCTGGTTCATGGCGTCAACACGATCACGCCAGGCTGTGGTCATCCCCGGGTAGAGCCGTTGATTAACAGCTTCTCGAGCGCTGATATTCTCTTCCAGACGCTTATCCAGGTTGAAGGCGGTCAGGCCAAAGTGCAGCAAACAGAGCACCAGAAAAGCAAAGCCCAGATAGGTAGCTTCCCCCCGCTTCGATCCCCTTGCCAGTTCCCACGCCAGGACAGGACCGCCCCAGCGATATGGATAATCCCACCGAATCATGCCGTCTTCCATGCAAGGTACGAGTGCATTCTACTCGAAGGGTAATCTGGCAGGTATGGAAATCACGGTGGTGGTGAACGATATTATCCAATGCATCACAACTATCATGCATTTTCGTTCGTCCACTCAGCATGGCCGTACTTTTTCTGAACCAGTTCTTCAGCCTGTTCCATTTCTGCCGGGTGAAGAGCTTGCACATCGCCACCGAAGTGAGTTTGGAAATACGAGAAGAGATGCTGCACCACTTCTTCCCGGCTCTTCCCGGTTTGTCGAACGAGCGGGCTGACCCGCTTGGCAGCACTGGCGATGGCTGGCTTGTCAGAGAGTTTCTCTTTGCCGATACGAAGGACACGAACCATGTCGCCGGGGTCCATGTCATAGGCCATTGTCGTGTGATGCAGCACGACACCGGAACGACGTGCCTGGGCAGCACCGCCAATCTTTCCCATGCTGCAGGCAATATCGTTGAGTGGAGCATGGAAGGCATCCACCCCTAGTTGACGAAGTCCCTCAATCACCCAGGCCTCGCAGACCTGATAGGAAGTTCGCAGGGGAATACCTGTCAGCAGTTTCTCCGGCAGATAGAGCGAATACGTGATCGCACCGTGGGGCTGCAGGAACATTGCGCCACCACCAGTCATGCGACGTACGATTTGGATCCCCAACGACTGGGCGGATTGAACATCGACTTCATTAATGACCGACTGACAGCGGCCGAGAATGACGGCCGGCTGCGACCACCGCCAAAAGCGAAGCGTGGGGGGACGATGACCTTGAGAGACCCTCTGGCAGAGCACTTCATCGAGAGCAACATTCATCGCCGGTGGCAACTCGATTTCGGGCAGAAGATGCCAGAGTTGGGTTTTCCAAGGGGTGAGTTTCTCACTAATCTCAACATCACTCAGTTGCAGGTCTGCGGTAGCAGATGTTTGCAGGTCTACGTTCTCACCTCTCGCGCGACACAGGGCAACTGCCAGTGCATCGGTTGACGATCCCAGCAATTCTGCATCCCAGGGAAGCGCAGCATTGAGCTTGATCTTCCACTCTTCACGTGTCAGCGACTCCAACTGACCATTGATGGCAGTAATCAGCCGGTGGAATATCTCGCGAGCTCTGGATTCGGGGTGGATAAAAAAATCACCCGAGAGACGAGCGTTCTGAATGTGGCCTTGCTGGGTATCGTACTCGATAGCAATGAGCTTGCCGCCGGGTGTCTTACATTCACCGTGCATGAACGGAATCCAACAGTTGCTTGACGTTCTGGGCGATGCTGGCCTTTCTGTTGTAGACTGCAGAACCAACAACGAATACATCTGCCCCCGCGTCGAGAGCAGGTTTCAGCGTTTGAAGATTGATGCCACCATCGACTTCGAGTTCGCATCGAGGGTTGAGGCGATCGATCAGCTGACGGGCTGCACGTATTTTCTCCAGCGATCCAGGCAGAAAGGATTGCCCACCGAAGCCAGGCTGAACTGACATGATCAGCAGTAAATCAATATCAGCCAGCAGGTGCTGAATCATGGAAAGTGAAGTCGATGGATTGAGCGTGATGCCTACTTTTTTCTTCCTGGACCTGATCTTGTCGATCACCAACTCGATTTCAGGGCATGCTTCGATGTGGAGAATGACGCTGTCCACCTCCGCGTCAAGGAACGATTCTACATAGCGATCTGGCTCACTGATCATCAGATGCACTTCCAGAGGCACCGAACAAACTGGCCGCAGCGACGCAGCCACCAGTGGCCCGAAGGAAATGTTGGGCACGAAGTGACCATCCATGACATCGAGATGGATGCGATCCACACCTGCAGCGATAGCCTGCTTCACCTGGTCCCCCAGGTGAGCAAAGTCCGCTGTCATGATCGAAGGGGCGAGTTTCGGCACTCGTGCTTCCATGGTGTTCACTTGCCCTTTCCTTCTACATGCCCGCCGAACTGGTAGCGCATGGCGGAGAGAAGTTTCTCACCGAAAGTATTTCCCTGGCGAGAGCGAAAGCGGGTAAAGAGGGCTTGGGAGAGCACCGGAACCGGAACACCCTGATCGATGGCGGTCTCGACAGTCCAGCGGCCTTCTCCAGAGTCGTTCACCTGCCCAGTAAACCCTTCAAGGGTAGGACGTTCAGTGAGAGACTTGGCAATCAGATCGAGCAGCCAGGAACTGACCACGCTGCCTCGTCGCCAGACTTCCGCGACATCGGCCAGGTTGAAGTCGTACTGGTGGTTTTTCTGCATGGCATGCATCAGATCGAAGCCTTCGGCGAAGGCTTGCATCATGCCGTACTCGATGCCGTTATGTACCATCTTGACGAAGTGCCCTGCCCCGCTGGGGCCGGCGTGGATGTAGCCTAGCTCGGCAGTGCTGTTCGATTGCAGCCCCCTCACCCCTAGCCCCTCTCCCGCGGTGGGGAGAGGGGAACGACCAGCAGTGGGAGCGATGCCGGTATCGCCAGGTGCCAATGATTTGAAGACGGGGTCAAGCAGTTTCACTGCTTCCGTGGGGCCGCCGATCATCAGGCAGTAGCCTCGTTCCAGACCCCAGACACCACCGCTGGTGCCGACGTCGAGGTAGTGGATGCCTGCGGGGGCAAGTTCTTTCGCTCGGCGCTTATCATCGTTGAAGTTGGTGTTGCCACCGTCGATGATGATGTCGTTCTTGCTCAAGATCTTCTGCAGGTCAGCAATGCACTTCTCGGTGATCTCCCCAGCAGGGAGCATGATCCAGACCGGTCGCGGTGGGGTGAGCTTCTGTACCAGATCAACAATGGAACTAGCAGGTGTCGCACCTTCGCTGGCCAGTTGCTTGACGGCCTCGGGGGATGCATCGAATACGACGCACTGGTGGCCCGCTTTGAGGAGCCGACGAACCATGTTGCCACCCATGCGGCCAAGCCCGATCATTCCGAGTTGCATGCGACGTTCCTTTGGATGTGATTCTTAGCTTCGGCTGCTGTAGCAGGTTGTGTTGTACTCAACTCAACCCTGTGGTTCGCGCGATGTCGTTGCACATCCATCAGGGTCGAGCGGAGTACCGCACGACCCTGCCACACTTTCACTGCATTGTTTTATTTCAGCTTCTCTGCTTTGGTCTTCAGCGTAGCCAGTAGTTGGTCGAACGGGTCGGCGAACTTCTTGATCGCTTCGTTGAGGAGTTGTTCGGTGACCTGTTGCAGTGAGATACCAGCGATCGCAAGCGACTTCAGTTGTTGCCGGGCGGTGATAAGCTTGTTTGACCAGTCAGCGGTGAAACTGGTGCGTTCGCTGGTGGTACTTTCAAGTAGCGCCTTGACCGTTTCTGGCGGAATCGTGTTCACCGTCTGCGGTGCTACCATGGCATCGACATACTTGGTCTTCGGATAGCTCGGGTTCTTAGTGCTGGTGCTGGCCCAGAGAAGACGTTGCGGCTGGGCACCGGCAGCTTTGAGTGTCTTCCATCGTGGGCTGGCTTCGAGTTCGAGG
>CAYPJB010000162.1:0-9446 GCA_964410845.1 uncultured Bacteroidales bacterium
GAACTAACTTGGAGCAGATGAGTAATTTACAATCTAATGCGATCCTAACCAGTGCAGAAAGTGAGTGGGCGAATGCCGCAAGATGCGATGACTTGGTAAGCCTTCCCAAGAAACTCCCCTAGGCAGAATCCTGCCTTTTTGCCATAGTGCCGCCCATTCGTTGCCAGGGTTGGCAGCGATGGCCGGAGGCTGGATTAACTGATGGCTACCAGGATGGAAACCATCCCTGCGGAATTGCATCGCCCACGCGCGTTGTTGTGGCTACGTAGTTCGTGCGTTGTGATTGCGTTCTTCGTCTTGCTGGAAATCCTTCGTGTTACAACCGGACCTAACTGGCATGCCGTTTACGATGGCTCAATCTATCGTGCTGCGCATCTCTCCTCGCAGGAAATCGCTGCAGTCGCAGAACGCTTCGGGATTCAAACCATCATTAATCTTCGGAACAACTGCACTTGGGAGAGTTGGTACCAGGATGAAACTCAAGCGGTACTCCAATGTGATCTGAAACGAGTGGATCTCAACTTCTCTGCAACTCAGTACCCCGCACCTCAGGAATTGCAGAAGCTTTACCAGGCACTCGAAACGGCTCCACGCCCTATTTATATTCATTGCCGACGAGGGGCTGACCGCACAGGCTTAGCCAGCGTTTTTGCTGCGCTTTTCGAAGGCGATACAGCTATTACAGTTGATCAGGCGATGCGACAGCTATCCCTTAAAAAAGGGCATGCAGGACTCGGGCGTGTCGAAGTGATGAAAGAAGTGGCTGAGATGTATCGCCAATGGTTAGCTGAAATCCAGCAACCCCATTCGCGGGCAACTTTGAGACAATGGATCTTTGACATTTATCGCCCCGGCTTCTGCTGGGCACAGATTGAACTGCTGAATCCACCTAAAGTGTGGAGTGTCGATGAGCCTCAACTGATTCAAGTCCGTCTGCATAATCGCAGCAAGGAGACTTGGCAGTTTCATGCAGCTTCTAACATTGGCATCCATCTGCGAGGCTACATCGAGCCAGTCGAAGCAACTCCGCCTCCTTGGGCTAATCCATTTGATTTCAAACCGCTTCGCAAAGCGTTGTCTGCTGGTTTTCTCAATGTGAAGGTGCAGCCTCAGGAGAGTATTGATCTGGATGTTGCCATCCCTGCTTTGAAAAAGGCAGGAAAGTACACGCTCTACCTGGATATTTACGATGAAGCCAAGGGATGCTTCGGTGAGACGGTTGGCTCGCCTCCCTGGAAGTCGACTGTGGAGATAACGAGTGCCCCCGTTGCCCAGCGCTGACCGGGATCGCAGCCGGACCTGGAAAGTCGCGATTCGCACCTTTTTGAGTGCGATCATCGTAGGCTTTCTGGTCTACAAGATTTCCTGGACATCCTTAGGCAGACTGTTCAGTGAACTGCATCTGGGCCTGGTTGCCGCAGGCTTCATCATCATTCAGATTGGTCAATCGTTCAGCAGCCTGCGATGGAAGATGATAGCTAAACCGCTGGGCTTCACTGATGGCTACGGTCGATTCAGGTCACTCTTCTACATCGGTACCTTCTTCAACCTCTTTCTGCCTACCTCGATCGGTGGTGATGCTGTTCGTGCCTGGCTCCTGGCTGGGGGACCACAGCATCGACTGGCAGCATTCAGCAGCGTCATTGCTGACCGTGTTGCAGGCGTCACTGCCATGTTGATGATGGCCTGCCTGGCAACGCTGGTTCCCATGGGCGACATTCCCTGGTGGATACCGGTGCTTCCCTGGGGAATCCTTGCAGGTCTACTGCTAACCATGGCTCTGCTGCCCAAGTTAAAGAAGTACTCCAGTAAAGTGCAGATACTGCTCATCGGACTGGGCTGGGAGCAGGGCCGGTGGCGCAACTGGTGGAAAGCTATTGGTATCTCATTTATCGTACAAGGGCTGGCTACTCTGCAAGTTATTTGCCTGGGCTATGCTTTCAGCTTGCCAGTGCCTCTCGCGGCGTATCTCGTTGTGGTTCCACTAGTCACGTTGATGACCATGCTGCCTATCACGCTGAGTGGCCACGGTATCCGAGAGGGAAGCTTGCTGGTACTGCTAGCGCCTTATGGTGTGACGACCGAACAAGCGGTTTCCTTAGGCCTACTCTGGTTCATCCTGAGTGCTGGCATCGGTTTGATCGGTGGCCTCTTCTACATCTTTTCCGAACGGGCATGGATGCCCGATTCGATCGATACTTCAACTAAAGGGAAGGATTCCCATGAATCTGTCAATCGTCGTACCGATGAAGGACGAGAAGGACAACGTCAAGCCGCTGCATGAAGCCCTCACGAAGGCTCTCGATCACAGTGGCTATGAGTATGAGGTCATCGTCGTAGACGATGGCAGTACAGATGGCACCTTTGATGCTCTGGCTGAGATCGCAGCCATTGATTCACGTTTCAAGGTGATTCAGCTGCGCCGCAACTTCGGGCAGACGCCAGCATTGCGAGCGGGTATCGATGCCTCGCAGAACGACATCATCATCACGATGGATGGGGATCTGCAGAATGACCCGAGTGATATTCCCATTATGATGGAGAAGCTCAAAGAGGGCTACGATGTGGTCCTCGGCGAACGAGTCAATCGACAGGATAAACTCATCGTCCGCAAGATTCCCAGCTGGACTGCCAATGCCTTGATCCGCAAGGTGACAGGCACCAAGGTTCGAGATCTGGGTTGTACGCTGCGAGTGATGCGACGCGAAGCAGCTCTGGAACTGCCTCTTTATGGCGAGATGCACCGCTTCATGAGCGTGCTGGCGGAGATCAGTGGCCAACGCATCTATCAGATGCCGGTCAAGCACCATGCCCGTCAGTTCGGCAAGACCAAGTACAATCTCACCCGTACGGTTCGAGTCATTCTCGATCTCATCACCGTCCGTTTCCTGCAAAGCTACCTCACCCGGCCGATGCACATCTTCGGCCTCACAGGGCTTGGATGTTTTGCTCTCAGTTTCATCTTCCTGATGACTTGTGGAGTTCAGCGATTGGTTTGGGATGAACGTATGAACCGCAATCCGCTGCTGCTTTTGAGTGTGATGCTCACTGTGGTTGGCGTGCAATTCATATCGCTTGGACTGATCGGTGAAGTGCTATCCCGAACCTACTTTGAGAGCCAGGGGAAGGCGCCGTATCACGTCAGACAGACGCTGAATCTCGATAACGATGTGATCAGTGCTACTGTTAGCGAGAAGAAGGTAGCGTAATCCTTTACGAACGTGCAGGAGCGAGATGAGCCTTCTTCTCGCTCTTTCTTGCATACATCCGCTCATCTGCTTCTTCGATGGCCTTCTCCAGACTGTTGCTGGAAGAGAAGGGGGAGACGCCAACAGAGAGAGTGATGTTTACTGGTTGCGGGACGCCAGGCAGTGACGTCCTTTTGAGGATCTCATCGAGCTTCTGAAACCGCCAGCGGGATTCTTCCAGATTGACGTGAGGTAGAATCACCAGAAACTCATCCCCTCCCCAGCGGAACAGCAAGTCTTCGGCGCGAACGACACTGCGTATTGCTTTGGCCACAGCCCTGATGACTGCATCACCTGTCAGATGGCCATACTTATCATTGAGTGGCTTCAGATTATCGATATCCAGGACTGCCACACTGCCACCCAGCGGATGTTTGGCTTCGTTGCCTCGCTTGGCACTGACCAGTGAATAGAAAGCATGGCGATTCAGGACAGCTGTCAATGGGTCACGCTCGGCGAGCAGACGCAGTTTGGCGGAGTTCTTCGATACTTGCACAAGGGTCTTTTCCAGATGTGCCACCAGTCCATCCATCACTTGCGTATGCTGGGCCAAGGCGACCATGAAGAAACACAACGGTTCTGCAGCGGTGAGAATGCGAAAACCTAATAAAGAGTTATCGCTGCTGTCATTCATCAGTAACAGGCCGGTCAGGAATACCTCAAGGCACGCCAGTACCCCCAGTGCCATGAGGAAAAGTACGTTCGACTTTCGAAGATGCCAGCGAGGCTGGTAACGAGTGATGATCCAACTGGTAAAAGCTCCGTAAACAATGATCCAGACGCTGCTCCAAAGATAACGCTCCTCGCGTAGCACAAATCCTGATGGCGTTGACCAACGCCAAACGATGATCAGGACCGAGAGAAGTGATAACAGCACCATAATGGAACTGTGCGAACTTCGAACCCGGTAGAGTCTTACATCTTCCAGTTTGCTGCCAGCGATACTGCCTTGGGCAAGCATCAAGCAAAAGCAAGCAACGCCAGCGAGATGAAGCAGTAACAGGAAATTGCCATCTACTTCACCCATCCACGGTGCTGCAGCGATAACGAAGTTGCCTGCTGCCAGCGCCAGCCAGCCCCACATCCAATACCGATACTCAGCCGTTCGCAGCCAGCGACCCAGGATCAACAGCCCCAAGGTTGCAAGCAGGGCAACCAGAACGATCTGAAAGACTGCAAAGGAATTCGAGGTCATGGCTGGTGTTGCACCATGAGAAGCTATTCCAAGGATAGGTCAAAGATTATGGAGTTGGTTAGCTGAAGCACACTGAATTCAGGATGATTCTAATGATGCTGCCAGTAACTTTCCTCGATCTCACGGCCAGTACTAAAAGGCACGATGAGAGCCAGTCCGATGATGAACCCACCGATGTGGGCAGCATAGGCAACTCCTCCACCAGTCGGGTCGCCGAAGGCACCCATGCCATTGATGATTTGGAAAGCAAACCAGATGCCGATGAAAGCCCAGGCAGGAACGTTGACGGGGAGAAAGCCGATCAACGTGGCAATGAGTTTGTGAGGAAAGAGCATGACGTAAGCTGCCATTACACCGGAGACGGCGCCGGAAGCTCCCAGGCAGGGGATGATGCTCGCCGGAAAATCCTGGTTGAAGAGGATATGGATCAGAGAAGCTGATAGTCCCGCTACGATGTAGAAGACCAGAAAGCGGAACATGCCGAGTGAATCTTCGAGGTGCTTTCCGAAGATGTATAGGAAGAGCATATTGCCCAGCAGATGCATCAAGCTGCCATGCATGAACATGCCACTCAGCAGCGTAAAGTAAACCGGATCTGGAGAAGGTCTCAAGCGGATCAGGCCGTTCGGTATCTCACCTATGACTTTCTGCTTGTTGACATCGATCAGATAATCGCCTTGGGTAATCAGGTCATGCCCACTGAGAAACTCATAAGGCACCAATGAATAGGCGTAGGTAAAGTTTGCATTGTGGCCAAAGTCTTGCAGGAAGCAGAAGACGAAGATATTCACTGCGATCAGCCCATATGTCACGAAGGGCTGTTCACGGAGATCTGAATCATCGGAGCCAATAGGAAGCATGACAGGTGTTCCATGGGATGTTATGTATTCTATGGTGGTTTCATGTGGAGAGTTATCTCCCTTTCATCTCCAGGAAAAGGCATCTTGTCATGTTGGCAAGTTGTCGAGTTTCCTCCGGAGGATGTTCAAATCTTGTACACTAGTGTACAGAATTGAGATAGGAGCATGATTGTGGTCAGGGATGAATCCCAGTTGCTGTGTTAAGGATGAGCAATCCAATGATAGAGTACAGTAAGCGCAAGTTCGGGGTGTACGGTTGCAACGAATGCGCCAAGCTACAGGGGCCGAACCGTGGGTGCCATGTTATCAAATGTGGACTAAGAGGTAGAATAGCCTACAAGTCTGAACGATAATCGTTTGATGCTTATTAAAATGCAATTTGGAGCGTTGGAGATGCATCCATGACGAAGTCTCAGTCCGCTCAATCTTCCAAGGCTACTGCACTGAATAGAGGCAAGCATGTCCCGTCAGTTCATCGCAAGATACGGCCAGTTTCAGCTGGTGACACTTCCGCCGATGGTGGTGCTCGTGGTGCTGAGGCAGAACGCATAGCCCGACGCACCAGTACCAACGAAACAGTCAACGAACTGGTCATTACGGATACCCTGGCACGCTTGCCTCATGGCAAAGCAGCAAAGAAGGTCATTGGTGAACTTCAGGCATTAATTAGTGGGGCGTCGCCTGACGAAGTCAAAGCACTTCGACGAGCATTGTTCAAGCCAGCAGATGAAACCAAAGGTATTGCTGCTGATGTTGAACTTTCCGCTGGCTGGCGGGAGGGGGCTTATCCTTACAAGAATCTGCTCTCCCGCAAAAACTACGAAAAGCAGAAATTCCGCCTGCAGGTGGAGTTGTTGAAGCTGCAAGCCTGGGTGAAGGAGACGGGGCAACGTATCGTGATTCTGTTCGAAGGTCGCGATGCGGCGGGGAAGGGGGGCACCATCAAACGCTTCATGGAGCACCTGAACCCTCGCGGTGCGAGAGTCGTTGCACTGGAGAAGCCCAGCGAGATAGAGCGGGGACAGTGGTATTTCCAGCGTTACATCGAACATCTACCCACCCGTGGCGAGATCGTGATGTTCGATCGCAGTTGGTACAACCGATCAGGTGTGGAACGCGTTATGGGGTTCTGCACTGATCAGGAATACGAGGAGTTCCTTCGTCAGACACCTGAGTTTGAACGACAGTTGGTGCGATCTGGAGTGTACCTGTTCAAGTTCTGGTTTTCTGTCAGTCAGTCTGAGCAGCGTCGCCGATTTAAGGAACGAAAGATACATCCACTCAAGCAGTGGAAGTTAAGCCCGGTCGATCTGGCTTCTCTGGACAAATGGGATGACTACACGCTTGCGAAGGAATCCATGTTCCTGCACTGCGATACGTCCGATGCACCGTGGACTATTATCAAGAGCGACTGCAAGAAGCGGGCCCGACTGAATGCCATGCGATACATATTGCATCGCTTGCCATACAAGAAGCGCGATTTGACCATTGTGGGTCCGGTCGACCCGCTGATCGTGGGACGCCCTTCACTGGTACCTGGAATTCCCGGGGAAGATCTGATCGCCCGCAACGGGCAGAGCTGAGCTTGATTGCTAGCCGGTTCTGTCCAAGGTTTGATAACGTGAAGGAACTTGTAATTCCATCAGGATACCTTCCTGTCCTGAGTTGAAGCGGCCACCTTGGGTTGCCAGGGCCAGCGACCTTCAATTTCAACAAAGAGTGACCAGCTCAGAAATGTTCGAATCAGGACCAGCAGGCCCAGCACTGCGACATTGTTCAAGGTGGGTTCGAGGGCCACTGTCCGAACCACATCTCCAGCGACGAGTAACTCCAACCCTAACAGAAGGGTCTTTCCCAGTTGATGTTTGTAGTTTTCGTATGCCCCCGGTTCTTCTTTTTTGAAGATGAAGCGGATAGTTCCATAGGTAACCACAACTTGAATGACACCCGTAATGATGACCAAGGCTCCGAGCAATTCGATGCCGAGCGATGCCCATTCAATCGCTATTCGAACCAGGCTGATGGCTTCATGATTGGGCATGGTGTGTCCTCAGAATTATTTGAAGAAGGAATGCTTCTAGTTAGATGCTGATCGTCGTTTTTGCCAGCGGCAGTGCGTGTGGACCATTATGTAATACGTTCTCTCCGTTGAATAGCTTTTTCCCTCATTGCATCTCCCCTTCGTTCGTTTACACTACGCCAAGTCTTCGCATGGAATTCTGTGATGCTCATTCGTTCGTTGTCAGTTTTGTTGGTGTTAGCATTGCCTTGGTCGCTAGTGGCACAGGGCAAATCGCCAAACGTGGTGTTCATCCTGGCAGATGACCTGGGGGTGAACGATCTGGGCTGCTACGGCAGAAAAGATCAGAGTACGCCTCACCTGGATAAGCTGGCGGGCGAGGGGGCACGGTTCACTTCGGCATATGCAGCCCAGTCGGTCTGTTCGCCGACGCGGGCTGCGATACTGACGGGCAAAACTCCTGCTCGGCTGCATCTCACCACTTTTCTGCCGGGGCGAGGTGATTCGCCCTCGCAGATGCTCCTGCATCCACAGATCAAACAGGGGTTGTCTGCCGACACGGTGACGCTGGCTCAGCGGCTTCAGCAAGCAGGCTACGCGACCGGCTTTCTGGGCAAGTGGCATCTCGGTGGTAACCCTACAAAGTTTGGGTTTGATTATTATCACGCCGGCAAGGCAAACACGCAGCCTGGCGATCTGGAAGGTGGCAAAGGCGAGTTCGATCTGACGAGCAAGGCGGAAGCGTACCTCGAACAGAATCGTACCAAACCATTCTTTCTGTACTTCTGTCATAACAACCCACACATCCCGCTGGCGGCTCAGCAGCCACGCATCGATTCATTCAAGGACTCTTTCAATCCGCTCTATGCCGCGGTAGTGAACACGCTGGATGAGAGTGTAGGTCGAATTGTGAACAAACTGGAAACCCTGGGATTGGCGAAGGATACGATCGTTATTTTCACTTCTGATAATGGTGGTCTGCATGTGCTGGAAGGTGGGCAAACGCCGACGCACAACACACCATTCCGGGCAGGGAAAGGGTTTCTGTACGAAGGTGGATTACGGGTGCCGTTGATTGTTCGCTGGCCAGGAAAGGTACTGGCAGGGTCGGTAGTGGAGACGCCAGTCATCAGCACCGATTGGACTCCCACCTTGCTGGCGGCATGTGGGGTGAATTCTGACGAGAAGTATGATGGAGTGAATCTGGTTGAACTGCTAACAACTAAGAAACCATTGCAGCCGAGGGCAGTTTATTGGCATCAGCCTCATTACATGAATCAGGGGAGCCGGCCGAGTGGAGCGATTCGTGAAGGAGATTGGAAGCTCATTGAACATTACGAAAATGGGCAGTGCGAGTTGTTTGACTTGTCGAAGGATATCAGTGAAGCAAATGATGTGAGTGAGCAGTATCCCCAACGGGTGGCAGAACTGCGGGGCAAGCTGGAACGTTGGCGGCGAGACGTAGGTGCACAGCGAAACGTTCCAAATCCCCGGTTCAATGTCAACCTGTGGAAGCCGCTGTACAACGAGGTGGATGTCACGAAGTTGTCAACGACAAAACAGGCAACAGAGACATCAACCTTGTTGCAGCCGTGGCGCACTGCAATGAACTCTGCAATCGGCAAGAACGCGGAGCAGGGCAGGGGGGTGATCTTCCTGGAGCCGAAGGACGCGGTATTACATGGCGAGAAACTGCGTCACGAACCTGAACCGCACAAGGACACCATCGGCTACTGGGCTAACCAGAACGACTGGGCTGAGTGGAAAGTCAAGGTGCCACTGGATGGTGTGTTTGAAGTCGAGTTGCTGCAAGCAGCGGGAAAGAAGAGTGGTGGAGCAGTAGTGGAAGTGTGCATCGCAGGGCAGACGCTGACGCATACGGTGAAAGAGACCGGACATTTCCAACGGTTCGTTCCCATAACCATCGGGAGTGTACGATTGGAAACAGGCGAGCAGACGCTGACGATCAAGGCGAAGACCAAGCCAGGCTTTGGGGTAATGGATTTACGGAGGGTAGTGCTACGCGGGGTGAAATAGTAATTTTGCTTGATAGGAATCGTCATGCCACCCCGACTGCCAGATCTCTGGAAACTCAAGTTAGACGATGCTGAAATCCTCTATGA
>CAYPJB010000163.1:0-9426 GCA_964410845.1 uncultured Bacteroidales bacterium
AGGCAATCTTGGCCGGCTTCCAAATAGTGAAGGTGTCACTGTGCGGCTGGATGGTCTAGGCATCACGCAAAAGTATGAACTGGGATCAGGTGAAGGTTTTTCCACCAAGACTATCGATTTTACAGTGACTACTCCCACATCCACTAATATCAGCTTTGCGAATGAAAGCGACGATCCAACCACCATCAATGATAACCAGGGACCAGGCTTGGCTAATATCTCACTGACGAACTTGAGCGCTGGTGTTGCCAATGTGCCTGAGCCGAGCACGTTGATCATCGCAGCGGGTATGGTTGCTGGGCTTTATCTGGCCCGTCGATATTCCAGCAGGAAAACTTCCTTGGCAACTGCATAGCATTTGCAGAACGATTGGTATCGGCAGCGACGCGACAACTTGTCGCGTCATTGCATTTTGTGGCATGAAACTATTGACGTAAAGGTTACGATACTTCGTCGCAGACATTGAAGGATGTCGCATCTACATTAAGTGTCATGATTGAACGGTTGCCACGATTTCTTCGCCGTTGGGTTCGTCGCTTGCGGGATCTGCCCACGCGGTTTCGAGAATATCCAGAGCTGAAGCAGGCGTTGGGAGCACAGGCTGCAAAGCAGCTATGCTGGTCTGCATTCAGATACCCGATAGGCGATTACCGTGATGGGGCAGGGCCCCTGGCCACGGTGCTGCTTCCAGGTCTGATTATTCCTTTCTATTTTCGACAGGGCACCAGCGATGTTCTCGCCATCAAACAAGTCTTTGTTCGGCATGAGTACCGTCGTCTTCAGGCACTGACACAAATTGATACCATCATTGACGCTGGCGCTAACATCGGCGCCGCCTCGGTGCTATTTCTGACAATGTTCCCGAAGGCCAGGCTGATTGCCATCGAACCCGACCCGGGCAATGCAGCTGTGCTGCGACGCAACCTGGAGCCTTATGGTGAACGCGTAACTGTTGGAGAAGCTGCACTTTGGCCAAAAGCTGAACCGTTACAACTGGTGCATGCTCAATTTCGCGACAGACTCGACTGGTCGATACAGGTGAAACCCGCCGATGCTGAAAAGACAGTGGATGGTCTGACGGTTCAGCAGTTGCTTGATCACTCCCGCTGGCACGCGATCGATCTGCTAAAAATCGATATCGAAGGAGCAGAGATCGAGCTTTTCCGAGGTGATACCAGTTGGCTTAAGAGGGTAAAAAACCTTTGCATAGAACTGCATGGTCTAGAGGCGGTGCGCCTGGTGGAACACACGCTTCACCCATTTCATTATCAGAAGTCTGTTGAAGACGAAACGACTTATTACCTGCAATTGACAACGAAAGATACTATGCCCCCGCTTCCACCGTCTCCCCTGCCTTCATCGCTTCCCATTGCTCCATCTTGAGCAGGACTTCGCGAGCATTCGAACCGTTGTACGGGCCGACGAAGCCATCCTCAGCCATGAAGTCTATGAGCCGGGCGCCTCGACCATAGCCGATGCCGAGTGCTCGCTGAAGTAGTGACACTGATCCTCGCTGTTCACGGATGATGAGTTCCACTGCTTCGGGGTACAGTTCATCCCGTTCACGAAGTTGTTCAAGAAGATCGCCAGCATCCCCATCAGCGCCAAGCTTCTTCTTTCCAGCGGTATTCAGTTGGACCAGTTCGCGAGCATAAGCAGGCTGATCGGTTTCGAGGTACCCGACAACCTTGGAGATGTCGCGGTCACTGGCATAAGTGCCTTGTCCGCGGACGATAGTGCTGGTACCTGGTTGAAGGAAGAGCATGTCTCCCTTGCCAAGGAGTTTTTCAGCACCCATTTCATCGAGGACGACCCGGCTGTCCGTTCGACTCGCTACCTGGAAACAGATACGGGCCGGCAAGTTCGATTTAATGAGGCCAGTCACCACATCAACGGTTGGCTTCTGGGTGGCGATGACAAGGTGAATGCCTGCTGCTCGCGACTTTTGAGCAAGCCGAATGATGTGCCCTTCGACTTCCTTGCGGTTCTGCATCATGAGATCGGCGAACTCATCAATGAACAGGACGATGTACGGCATGCGTTCCGGGATACGGGCTTTTTCATCATCATCAGCAGGCTTCACCCGCTTGTAGATCTCTTCCGGGCTTAGTTCGTTGTAAGACGCGATGTTACGGACACGAGCACGCATCAGGATCTCGTAACGCTCATCCATTTTGTCGACGGCCCACGACAAGATGGCTTCAGCCTTCTTCATGTTGTTGACAACTGGGTGCATCAAGTGAGGTACTTTGCCGTACTCACTCATTTCCAGCATCTTCGGGTCGATCATGATCATGCGAACCTGATCAGGTCGGCGTGTCATCAGCATGCTGAGCACGATGGTGTTCATGCAGACGCTCTTGCCAGTGCCCGTGCGACCTGCAATGAGCAAGTGGGGCATTTCAGCCAGATCATACACCAGCGGCTGGCCTTCGGTATCGCGGCCCAGAAACAGCGGGATCTTGTATTTCTGCAGCTTCGGGCCAGCACTCAGGATGACCTCTCGCAGCTTGACTACTGAGCGATGATCATTGGGGATTTCGATACCCACAGTATCTTTGTTAGGTAGTGGAGCGACTACACGAACTGAAGAGACTTTGAGCTTGAGTGCCAGATCATCAGCAAGGCTCGTTACCCGGCTCAAACGCAAGCCAGTCTCGAGAGCAATCTCGAACTGGGTGATGACCGGACCGGTATTGATTCCTACCACTCTGACATTAATGCCAAAGTCTGCGAAGATCTGTTCGAGCTTGGCGGCGCGAGATCGCAGTCGTTCTTCATGCTCTGGCTGATGGTATGGTGGCGGATCAGGTTCTTCGAGAACGGTCAGTGGAGGAAGCTGGTACTCGCCATCCTGTTTCCAGACCTCATCAGCTGCATGTTCGGAAAGTGGCTTGCTATTGTCTTCAACGGGGATGTTAAACTTCTTGATCGAAGGTAAATCCTTGAGCGACAGCGTGGCAGTAGCGGGAATATCCTGAGTGTCTCCCTCATCAGATGCCTCGATAGCATCATCTGCTTCTTCTTCACTGACGATCCGCAGTTGTGGGCTAACCTTGGTCTTGCCAGGTTTGCGTGGAGCATCGGCATGACGGATCGGTATTGTGTTGGGTAGGCTTTCCTGTCCAGCCAGTGCAGCAGGCTTCATGGGTTGCATGCTGATCGTGCGTGGTATTACCTGTTCTTTGCTGGTTAACCAGAGATACCAATCACGAAAATATTGAGCCAGGAGTGGCCAGGTGCAGTCGAGTACAAAGAAAAAGCCTAAGGCTCCGGTGAAGCTGAAGATGAATACCATCCATTCCTGTGACAGATAATGTTCACACTGCTGCTGTAAGCTGGCTCCCAGTAGCCCGCCTGAACCGCTAAATGGGTGCCACTGTTCGCTCAGTTGCCATTGTCCCAGCTGGGCCAAGAGGGCAGTTGAAGGAATAAGCAGTAGGGCTCCTAAAAGTCGATAGATCCAGACACCATGCCGGTTTGTCAGAAGTAGCGTGAGGCCGAGCAGTGGCCAGGCAGCCAGGAGAGGTATAAGTGACCAACCAAAAAGGTGATAGAGTTGGGAACTGAGCCAGGCTCCCGGCATGCCTAGGAGGTTTTGAGTCACTGCATTGACGGGAGCAGCAACCGGGAAGGGACCATCGTTAGGGTGAAATGTGAAAAGAGCTAAAAGAGCTGCCAGCCAACTTGCCAGCAGCAGCAAACCCAAGGCATCCAGGATGCGTCGTCGTGGTGCTTTCATACTCGGTCGTTCCCCGTATCGGGCGCAACTCCGCAGCGCACGATAGTTCCCCTGCGAGAATCTCCCACTCTTGTATTCGACCATGTTCCAGCCACAATGAGAGGAAACCGCATTCAGAATCTTTCAAGTTCTTGAAAAATGCATCCGACAACGCCGATCCTGCATATCGCATTGGTAGAACCGGATATTGCACCTAACGTTGGAACCATTGCCAGACTCTGCGCTGCCACAGGTGTCAAACTTCACCTGATCGGAAGACTTGGGTTCAGGTTAAACGACAAGGCACTACGCAGGGCAGGGTTGGATTATTGGCCTGATGTCGACATGGAACAGCATCTGGATTGGAGTGCATTTCGGTCCCGCTATACCACACTTCGCTGCTTGGCTTTCAGTGCTCGAGCAACTCGCAGTTACATTTCAGAATGCTTCACTGCTGAAGATTGTCTCGTTTTCGGAAGCGAGACTCACGGACTTCCAGAATATTTGCTTACTGGCGAAAGTGCTTTGCCATTATTAACAATTCCGATGCCCTCTGGGAAAGTGCGTTGCTTGAATGTCGCTCTTTCGGTGGCGGTCGTCACTTATGAAGCGTTACGCCAGTTAGGTCAATTGTGACGAAGCTATCGTCTGCCATCAATTCATCGACGGTGGTCGGCATCATCAACTTGAGTCAAGCTGAGAAGACTGGGGAGAAGGCGGGGAAAGGACGATAGCAAAATACTGGATACTACTCCCTAGCTGCAACACCTATGCTTCCGCTTGTCTATTCCACCAGTTCCATGAATGAACTCGAACGGTTCATGATCGAAGGATTGTGTAATCACGAACGGTTGGATCAACAGCAGGTTCGCGTCTATCGTAGTGCCATGAGACGGGGCAGCATGATCGTTGGCTTAGTCGTTCGCGTAGAAGGCCCCAGGCTCATGAGGTCACAAGCATTATGGATTGAACAAGAAAATCGAGTACTTTTTTATAATTCAGCCGGTCAACGGTTTGCTACAGTCAAACTGGCTGAAGCGCCGGAATTAGGGCTGTTGGCGGCTTAGTGGTGTCTGCAGCGCAGGAAATAGCAGTTGCACCTCATGTTAGTTCATGAAAAGCAGGTAAGCTGGCTAAAGTTCGCTTGACGGGTACCTTGTTAACGTTCAAAATCTACAAAGGGGCCTAAATCCCATTGTTTCCCAGATCTTGGATGAAAGTTCACAGCAGGATGCTCACGAACGCTTGACCTGAATGTAGGTGCAGAATGCATCGTTTGACGTGGATTGCAGGTTCATTGGCTCTGGTACTGGCGATGCCTGAAGCGGCTTCGGCACAACCGATCCGTCAGATGCCAGGATCACGGCCATTTTTGCCCGGAATTCCCCTGATGCCTCCTGCCAATCCTAATAGTCGGGTTCGTGCAGCTTCGAGTGCAACTGGCGTTGAATCGACTGACTTTTACCCCAAGAATGGCTATCCCAAAGTCCTTGGTGATGCTGTAGAATCCGGCTCATCGCAAACGGGTGGCGCAGTTGGGGGAGCAGCTGGCGGATTGGCTGGTGTTGGTGGTGGCGCAGGCGGCGGTTTAGCCGGTGGTGGTGGCTTGGCTGGTGGAATCAGTGGTGGAGTTGGTGGCGGAATAGGCGGTGGCCTGAGTGGCGGCTTAAACTATCCTCCTTCTACTGGCATTACTGGTACTGGAATAACCGGTGGTGGTTTTAGTGGATTGGTTCCAAAGGGCTTTGGCTTTGGTGGAACACCTTACTTGAATCATTCCTGGACGACACCTTTACACGGATTCAGCCGATAACGGCTGCTTCTACCTTAAGAGGGTAATATGCGAATACGACATTTGTTCCTGCTGGCTTTGGCGATTGCTTGCATCCCTGCAGATGCCTTTGCTCAACCTATTCGCCAGATGCCTGGTTCCCGTCCATTCCTGCCTGGCTTGCCTTTGATGCCGCCAGCTAACCCCAACTCGCGCGTTCGTGCTGCAGCGAGTGCAACTGGCGTTGAATCGACCGACTTTTATCCCAAGAATGGCTATCCCAAGGTCCTTGGTGATTCTGTTGAGTCTGGATCATCACAGACCGGTGGTGGAGCTGCCGCCGTTGGTGGTGGTGCAGGAGGTGGCGTTCAGGGAGTACAGGCCGCAGGTAGCGGTGGCTTCCAGGGCAACACGGGAAACCAGATCGGTCAACAGGGTGGCGGAACCGTTTTCGGTGGCCTCTTTGGTGGCAACAATGCCATCTCGGGTGGCAGCGTCAATGGCCTCAACCCTCCCGTTGATCCTATTCGTGCCAATGCAGGGTTCACTGGTGGTGGATTCTCAGGCATGGTGCCCAAGGGTTTCGGCTTCGGTGGCACCCCTGATCTGTCCAAGTCATGGACCACACCTTTGTCGGGTGGTCAGAATAAGTAAGCTCTCAACAAACATGAAAAAACCCACTGGCTTTCCAGTGGGTTTTGTTTTTGATGGAGGGTATCGTCAGGCTAGTCGTCTTGATTCTTACGAACCACAAAGAGCACGGCCACCAGACCGCCTAGCACGAGCACAAGAATGCCCATGTAAATCCAAAAGTTGTTCTGAATCCAATCCATCTTCAGGTGCTCCTGACGAAGAACCTCGTAATGAGGCGATAGGGAAAGATGATTGGCATGTATTCATGCCACGCCCTCTTTATTACAGCCAGTAGAGCACAAAAGCAAGTAAGAAACGGAGAGTCGTGGAGAATATTTAACGCTGTCTGAGGTAACAGATAGCATCAGGAATTAAAGCTAGGAGGATTGCTGTGAGGCACGCAACAATCTGTCGCGAACAGCCATCCAGGCTGGCGTATCAGGTGGAAGAGTAACGAAAATACGCGCGGTGCTGAGCAAATCCAAGGTATGAAGAGTGGCATAGAAACGCTGCGAATATAGCACAGGATCCAGAGGCAGTGGCATCACAATGACCTTATTCGATGGTGCCGACGCTTCACGATTGCCAAGTGGTACCCAGCCTACTCTAAGCCCGTTGCGAATCATCTCTTCGATGCGATGCCGTGCAGTTTCATTACTATCTGTGATTTCGAGAGGAGTGTAAGGCGAATAGTGCCTTTCCATCAATCCAGGCGACAGCACAGGCTGTTCTGGTATCAGTCGCTCTTTAAACCCAAGTTCAACTGGTTTGCCCAGTACTTTTTCGATGGAATCAACACTGATCATGCCTGGACGAAGGATACGTGGAGTAGGTACTGACAGATCAATAACTGTGGATTCAATGCCTCTCGTAGTTGGTCCACCATCGAGCAAGAGATGAATGCGTCCATCGAGATCTCGAAGCACGTGCTGAGCTTCAGTGGGTGAAAGTCGTGTGGAACGATTGGCGCTGGGAGCTGCAATGGGAAGCTCAACGGCTTGCAGCAAAGCTTGAGCCACAGGGTGAGCCGGTACGCGAACTGCCACAGTCTGTCCGCCACCAGTCACAGTTGCGGGGACGCACGCTTTTTTGGGCAGGACGAGAGTCATTGGGCCTGGCCAGAAGTGCTGTGCCAGCAAGGCTGCATCTTTCGGCCACTCTGCTGCCACTTGATGCACTGCTTCTGCATTGGGTAAGTGAACTATCAACGGATTCTTGGCAGGTCGGCCTTTCGCGTTGAAGATGCTTTGGGCAGCTTCTGCATCCAGTGCATTGGCACCGATGCCATAGACAGTTTCGGTAGGGAAAGCTACTAAGCCCCCACGGCGAAGAACCTCTGCTGCTTGCCGGATTATTTCCGGCTCAGGATGTTCGGCATTGATGGAGAGAACCTGTGTTTGCATAAGAATATTCTAGGAATTTCATCTGCAGTCGAGACAACTTCATTTGCCCCATTATGAATAAGATGAAATGAAAGGAGAACATAATGGCCGACTTCAGTCAGTATCGATTAGAGTACTGTAAGACGGGCTTAAGCGAAGCGGATCTGCATGCTGATCCTTTGGAACAGTTTCGAAAGTGGATTCGGCAGGCGATGGAAGAAAAACTTCCCGAGCCTTATGCGATGACACTGGCAACAGTTTCTTCCGGTGGTCAACCCTCGGCTCGCATCGTGTTGCTAAGAGGCGTGAACGACCGGGGATTTCAATTCTTCACCAGTTACGAAAGTCGCAAAGGGGAAGAGATCGCAGGCAATCAACGCGGCGCACTAGTCTTTTATTGGGCCGAGTTGGAGCGGCAGGTTCGAGTGGAAGGTGTCATCAGCAAGACCGATGCTGCTACTTCTGATCGATACTTTGAGCAGAGACCGCGAGGCAGCCAGATTGCAGCAATTGCGTCGTTACAGAGCAAAGTGATAGCGAGTCGTGAACTGCTCGAAACCAAGGTGGTGAAGCTTTCCGAAGAACTCGAAGGCAAACCTGTGCCTCGCCCGGAGCAGTGGGGCGGCTACCAACTGGATCCGGAACGTATCGAATTCTGGCAAGGCCGACCCAGCCGCCTGCACGATCGGTTACGCTATCGAAAAGTAAATGGAAGCTGGATTGTCGAACGACTTTATCCTTAGTGGTATCCATGAAAATCACCTGCCCCGAATGTTCTGAGAAGTTCGACGTTGCCAGCCAGATGGTCGGCAAGAAAGCCAAGTGCGGAGAATGTGGCTTCGTATTCATCGTTTCTTCCATTGCTTCACAGGAGGAGAAAAATGAAACTGTGCCTCCGTTGACCGTCAAACAGCTCGAAGCACGGGCCTGGTTAAGCTTGTACATTGCCGGCATCGGTACGCTGTTGCTCTTGTTCCGTGGTAACTCTGGCGGAATGATTGCCAATATGGTGCTGGCACTGGTTATCGAATCTGCAGCCATCTATCTCATTTGGCGTTCGCTCATGCTGGTTTGGCCATTACGTCAGCACCAGTTCCCCAACGAAACTGTGCAGATGGCGCTCATTGTCAACTGCATACTTCTTGGCATCTTTGCACTATCGCTATTACTCACTCTGTATGCACTCGTGAGTGGTTCAGGTGGGGGTGGCATGGGTGGAATGGGAGGCCTTGATCAGATCATGAAATCACTCAAGGACGTGAACAAGTTGATGCCGAACTAGTCCTTCGTTGAGACGAGTGTCGACTAGTATCAGTAAGAAAGTGAAATATGTCACAGACGATTCCAGAGTTTGTTCGCCCGACGATTCGAGCCATGCAGGGCTACCGCCCAGGTGAACAGCCACAGGGAATGACCGATGTCATCAAACTGAATACGAACGAAAGCCCATACCCTCCGTCACCCAGGGTGTTCGAAGCGATACAGGCAGTCCTGACAGGGGATCGATTACGTAAGTACCCCGATCCTGTCGGATGGGAATTTCGCCGAGCGGCAAGTCAGGTGTTAAACGTGCCGCCGGAGTGCATTGTCATTGGGAATGGCTCCGATGAAATTCTTTCGATGGTGGTGCGGGCACTGGTGCCTGAAGGGGGTGTGATCGTTGCCCCGACGCCGAGCTATATCCTTTATCAGTCGCTGGCTCAGATACAGGGGGCTCGTTTTCATGAGATTCCATTCGAGAAAGACTGGTCTCTCGATCCAGGCAAATTGCAAGGAATCGGACATCTTACTTTCGTTCCCAATCCGAATTCACCGACTGGTACCTTTATCGATCCTGACCAGTTGGCTCATTGGCCTACGCCTCTGGTGCTGGACGAAGCGTATGTCGAATTCACCGAGAAGAATGGCTTATCGCTGGT
>CAYPJB010000164.1:0-4827 GCA_964410845.1 uncultured Bacteroidales bacterium
CCTGCCTACCATGGCCACACCGATCGCGGTATACAAGCCCACGGTACAGGTAGGCAACCTGCCCTATCTTTCAGGCCAGGTGCCGGTGCAGAACGATGGCTCACTCATCAAGGGCAAGGTCGGTGCGGAACTCACCCTGGAACAAGGCCAGCAAGCCGCCCGGCAAGTGGCCCTGACCATGCTCGCCTCGATCAAAGGTGGCATCGGTTCACTGAACAAGATCAAGAGGCTGGTGAAGACACTGGGCATGGTGAATAGCAGCCCAACGTTTTACGATCATCCCAAGGTCATAAACGGCTTCAGCGAACTGATGCGCGATGTTTTTGGCGAAGAAAATGGCGTCGGTGCCCGCAGTGCCGTCGGTGTAGCCAGCCTGCCAAGCAATGTCGCAGTAGAAGTCGAAGCTATTTTTGAGTTGAATTAGTGCCTGGCGTGAGCAAGAGTTTCTCTTCAGATGAGAGTTGATGGTTGAGTGTTGCTCAAAGCTCGCTCAACTCTCAACCTTGAACGTTCACTATCATATTTGCATGCTGAAAGCTTGGGCTCAATTAGTTCGTTTGCCAAACGTCTTCACCGCACCTGCTGATGTCATTGCAGGTGCGGCACTAGCGGGATGTTTGAGTTTATCCCAGCCGGCACTATCCATACTGCTGCTCAATATCATTGCGTCGGTTTGTCTGTATGCAGCAGGCATGATCATGAACGATCTGGTTGATCTGGAGATCGATCAATTGGATCGCCCTGAACGTCCCTTGCCTTCCAGGTGTGTGGAAAAGGAGCATGCGCTGGCAGCGATGCTGGCTCTTCTCGTCGTTGGCGGATATCTGGCGAGCAATTCACTAATTGTCCTGACCCTGAGTTTGATGATCATTGCTTATAACCTGGTGCTGAAGCATACCTTTGCCGGCCCGCTGGCGATGGGGGCTTGCCGGGGGTTCAACCTGATGCTGGGTGCAGCCCATCTGGTCACTACCAGCGGTATGGCCTGGTGGGGTTTCTGGACGGTGACGGCCTACATCACAGGCGTGACGATTATGGCACGAGATGAGACTGTCGCGAGTCAGAAGTCGTCCATTCGACTAGGCATCATAGTCATCTTCATGGCGAAGCTCTCACTTGCAGCGATGGCCATCCGGCAATACCTGATGACCGAACAGTTGCATCTTATCCTGCTTCTGACGCTACTCGCTGTGATGGCCATTCAGCTCGTTGTCGGCAAGTTCTATCCGGCCTATATGACGCCAAATGTCGCAAAGGTGCAAGCCGCCGTAAAGGCCGGCATTATGGGGCTGGTCTTGATCGAGGCATTCCACACGATGATCGGTATTGGTTACCCGGGGCTGTTGGTGGTGTTGCTGCTGATCCCTGCGCTGTATCTCGGGCGTTTTATCTACTCAACGTGATTCGCTTCCCACCGCTGGCCGCGACCATACCATAACACGATGCTAGTATTCAGTTGTAAGAATCTGTCCAAGGCCTACGGTGGCCGTACGCTCTTTTCCGACATCAGCTTCGAGCTGTACCAGGGGAATCGAATCGGCCTGGTCGGGCCGAATGGCGTCGGCAAATCTACCCTGTTGCACATATTGGCCGGTATTGACGATGCTGATCAGGGCAGCGTCAATCTGCATGCTGGCGCCCGGGCCGCACTGCTAGCCCAGCAGCACGACATTGTCGAAGGTCGAACACTGCTCGAAGAAGCTCGGACAGCCATGCAATCGCTGCTCGATGCCCAGGAAGAACTGGCGCAGATTGGAGAACAGTTGGCAACAGCTGGTGAAGAAGATCACCGCAAACTGACGGCCCGCTATGATCGTCTCAACGAATGGCTGCAGGTACACAGCGGATACACCATCGAACATCAAGTGGAAGAAGTGCTCCACGGCCTGGGCTTTGTCGACGCAGAATTTCAGCGGCCTCTGACCACCTTCAGCGGCGGACAGCAGAGTCGGGTGATGCTGGCGAAACTTCTCCTCTCAGCACCTGATGTGATGCTGCTGGATGAGCCAAGCAATCACCTCGACATCAAGGCGACGGAGTGGCTGGAAGGGTATCTCAGCAGGCAGCGGGAAGCGATGCTGATTGTCAGCCACGATCGTACTTTTCTTAACAACGTCGTTACGACGATCTTCGAACTGACCGAACGAGGTATTGCCACTTACCCAGGCAACTATTCCGCGTATGTTCGTCAGCGTCAGGAACGTTACGAGCTGGCGATCAAGACTTACGAAGCACAGAAGGAGTACGTCGAGAAGCAGGAAGACTACATCAAGCGTGCGAACTATGGGCAACTCGCCAAGCAGGCCCAATCGCGAATGAAGATGCTCGACAAACTGGACAGAGTAGAGAAGCCAGTCCAGATCGGTGGTCCTCACCTCAAGTTCTCTACATCCAGGCGACCGGGAGACATCATTGTCGAAGCAGAGAAGATCAGCAAGACGATGGGCGACAAGAAGCTCTTCAGTGATCTGAGTTTCCAGCTTCAACGTGGCCAGCGATTAGGCATCATGGGGCCGAATGGATGCGGGAAATCGACTCTGCTCAAAATGATTCTAGGTGAGCTGAAAGCTGATTCAGGAGTGATCAAGCTCGGCCACAAGGTGGATGTAGGCTACTACGATCAGCATCTTGAAAGCGTGATGGACGAGATGACTGTGATTCGGGCAGTCTGGCCACCGGATGATCCAACCATTACCGAACAGCAAATGCGCGATTTCTGTGCTCGTTTCGGTCTCGTAGGGGAGATGGTTTACCAAAAGGTTGGTTCGCTCAGCGGTGGTGAGCGTAGCCGAGTGGTGCTGGCACGTATCGCTGCCCTGAATGTCAACTTGCTGATCCTGGATGAGCCGACGAATCACCTCGACATCTGGGCGTGTGAATCGCTGGAAGAAGCACTGGAGAGTTACGAAGGTACTGTCATCGTGGTCAGCCATGATCGAGCGTTTCTCAATCGAATTGCCCAGGTGCTCATCGTCTTCGAAGACGGTAAAGTGCAGATGGTTTATGGCAACTACGATACCTACCGGGCACTCGCCAACCAGCAGGCACTGGATAAGCCTAAAGGCAAAGACAAGGGTGAGGTTGCTCCCGCTGCATCAACTGCTCCAACGGGGAAGGTTAAGCGTAAGCGACAGTTCCCCTACCGCAAGACGAGTGAACTTGAAGCTGAGATAGCCAGCCTGGAAGAGGAGATAGAGGAACTGGAAGCCCAGCTCATTTTGCCTGATGTGTACAAAGATGGTGTTCGAGTCAAGGAACTGATGGCTGACATCGAAGAAGCCAAGGGTCGTTTGCCACAGCTTTACGCCCATTGGGAAGAAGCGTTGGAGCTTAACACGAACGAGTAGGAACAGTTTCGGGTACTTTACCCTTGAGCACCGCATGAGCGATCATATCGTCAGAGTCCATCGCCAGTAGTGGCGAGATTTCCAACCCCTTCCCCGCCAGAGGCACGTTGATTCCTGCTGCTGTCATCCACTGAATGTACTGCAAGGTAAGTGCCCGGCGTACACTCTCAGGTGAATTCTCTCCTTCAGCATTCTTGAGCGGTTCAAACTCTTCGTAGCGAGTCGTTTCCATGGCTACAGCACGTTCCGCCAGTGGTAACGCATCGAAAACGAATCGCTCGAACTTGTAAGCGTTTGGCTTTTCAGGTTTTCTGATTTCGCCGTTCGCGTAAAACGCTACGGCCTTATGAGCGATGTGGTAAGGCAGTTCGATGTCACCACGCCCCAGTTGCTGAAGGAATGCCAGGTCAAAACAGTGAATGGCTGGGCTACCGGCCCAGATGCGCAGTTCGCCGAATTCGGTGGTCTGTTCCGCCAGGTCGCGAGGCAGTTCGGTGTATTCGATGATGCGTAGCCTGCCATCGTACTTCACCAGGTTGCCCATACGCTCATGGGCATTGAGCTTCGCTAATACCTTGAGCGACATTTGTGCATTGGCGTGAATGTGGTAGCCAAGGAATGTTGGGTCAGCAATCTTTACCAGTGGATTATCCACCTGAAAGTAAAAGCAATGCTTGATACCAGAGGATGCCAAACGATCCAGCAGACCGGCATGATGCAACGCTTCAATCACACCGCCATGGCCATTGGGGCTCAGTGCCAGTTCACCATTGCTTTTGAGGAGTACCTGGCCGGTCGAGGCATCAAGAGCGGGCAACATGCCCTGGGTGAAGAAGTGGATATGATCACGATGAATACCAAAGCCGGCATGCTCTGCGAAAAACTCACGGGTTGCCTGGTCATTCTCCTGGCTGGTCATGATGAGCAGGGGTATGGGCTTCTCGTAACGTCGCGAGAGCGCCAGTACTTTCTCAGCATGAATCTGGAACAAGCTGCGATTCGAAGCCGGACCGATGGGATACGTCCCCTTGGGGCCATCATGCCCCAGTCGTGTGCCCTGTCCGCCAGCGACCAGTATGACAGCGACTTCGCCATGCCTCAGTGCGAGTTCACCAAGTGCTTTCATCGCTGAATGTATTTCACGCAATTCCGGCGTGCGTGGTAAACGGATAATCTCCGGTGCTTCACATCGGGTGAAGTCAAGCGAGAGTTCTTTCTGCTTGGCCTGTTCGAAGAGCCGCTGGAGTTCTGAAAAGTTGAGCGATAGCAACTGCTGTTCGAAACGCTGAAGCGCTTCGCCGGTTTGCTGTTGAGCAGCCTGCAGCAGATGCTGTTGTCCGTACTTCGTGGCAGATTCTACCCAGCTGGATGGCAACATCGACGAGTCCTACTTCAGTGAATGGAAGACAAGACCGGTGAGCAGCTTGGGATAGAAGTATGTCGACTTCGGAGGCATTTTTTCGAGTGAGCCAGCGATGTC
>CAYPJB010000164.1:4927-9409 GCA_964410845.1 uncultured Bacteroidales bacterium
CACATCCTGGCTGCCATCCATTTCCAGGCGTTCCCAGGTTTGTCTGCCTGCTGCTTCGCCAGAGCCGACGATTTGCAAGTCAAAATGAGGTTGTAAAGCTGCCTGCAGTTGTGGTGCGGTGATACCGGGGAAGCCGGAAACCAGACGATGCGTTGGAAGGATGAGCAAGCCTGGATCGCTCATGCCGACGAGTGCCATCAGCACAAAGTTCGCAGGATGGTCGTAGGGCAGTTCGCCTTCCTTCTTAACGAGTTCATCGCGATAACGGATGGCAGTTTCATAGCGGTGGTGGCCATCGGCGATGAAGATCGGCTTGTCGTGAAAGAAAGCTTTGATCTCACGAACCAGTGTGGAATCGTGGATCGGCCACACTCTGCTGATCACGTTCAGATGATCCCGTGCTTCAATGGGAAGCACTCGATCGATGGCAGCATTGAGCTTGTTCTGGATGGTACACTCTGGATCGGGATAAAGCCCGAAGACGGGGCTGAGGTTGGCGTGAACAGCCTGCATTAATCGGAAACGATCTTCCTTGGGTCCGGAAAGGGTCTGTTCATGCGGGTATACCTTGCCTTCGCCAAATCGTTCGAGGCGAACCCGGGCGAAAACGCCCTGGCGGGTATAAGCCTGTCCATCGACTTCGTACAACTGATGCAGCACGTACAGTGATGGCTGGCCTTCGCTGCGAACCACTTGCTCCAGTTGCATCTGTTTCCAGAGTCGTCCGGCACGCAGATACTTCTCGCCTTCCGGTTCGCCTGCTTCAGCCTTGGTGAGTTCCAGTCGAATGATGTTGTGTGGATGTCTGTCGTACAGTTTCTGCTGGAGAACACCATCGATGACGTCGTACGGTGGAGCAATGACATCGCTGAGATTGCCCACCCGGCCGAGGTCATATCGGATGCCGGGGAAAGTTTCTATCATAGCCATGTAGGTGTTTCCTTACTAATGGCGTTATGATATGGCCGATCTAGTGGAAGTCTCGCATCGGCTCAGAGAGAATGTTACGCGTGTGGAAGAGCGTATCCAGGCGGCTTGTCAGCATGCAGGACGGCCTCGCAGCGATGTTCAACTGGTTCCTGTTACCAAGTATGTCGATGCAGAGATCACCCGTCTGCTGCATCAGATAACGCAGGGGCCACTCGGAGAAAGTCGGCCGCAGGTGATCTGGGAAAAGGCTGTACAGATCCCCGAAGCTCAGTGGCATCTCGTAGGACATTTGCAACGCAACAAAGTCGCAAAGACGCTGCCGCTGGTCAGTCTCATTCATTCCGTCGATAGTCAGCGATTGCTGGTAGCCATTGATGACGAATCTAAGAAGCTGGGTAAACGGCAGGACATCCTGCTGGAGTTGCATTTGACGCAGGAAGCTACCAAGAGTGGCTTCGGCGAGGATGAGTGGGAGAAACTACCTGGGTACGTCGAGCCATTGCAACATGTCAGGGTGCTGGGGCTGATGGGAATGGCAGCACTCGAATCGACACAAACTGAAGCTCGAACCACCTTCGCGAAACTTCGAAGCTTGCGAGACAGATGGCTGAGTAGCTTTGCTGAGCCAGACCTGTTGCAGCATCTCTCGATGGGCATGACCCACGATTTCGAGCTAGCGATTGAAGAAGGAGCCACATTGATACGGGTAGGATCAGCGTTGTTTGAGGGTGTTGTAGGTTAATTCCGCTCCAACTCTTCCTGCATCTGCTCCAGGGCTTCACGAGCACAGGATGCAAGATCGGGTTCTTCCTCATCAACCAGCCGATCGAGTTCGGGCCAGAGTAAGGTGATGCCTTCATCCGCTATTGCCTGGATGGATTCCATAACGATTTGTCGGTTTTCGCTGGCTAAGCCTTGTCGGAACCACTGTAGTGCCTGACGTTCCCCTAATCTAGCCAGTGCAGCACGTGCAGCATGCCGTACTTCGCCATCACTATCGTAGCGGGCATCCTGGAGATACATCTGTACTGCTTTGCGGCGTATGGGCTCCCACCAGCCTAAACTGCTGATGGCCGACGAGCGAATCAGGGTATCTGCAGAGCGAGCGCCTGCGAGTATCAGTTGTTCCGATTCTTCGCTGGGATGATAACGGAGAGCGATGAGAGCTGCTGCAGTGACAGGTGCCTGGTGGAAACGCTTCTTCTGTGCCCAAGGCCACCAGTGAGACTGCTTCTGAGTGGCAGGGAGTGTACGGGCTGCAGTTTCACGCAGGAAGGCAGCAGCCTGGGGCGCCTTGGAGAAGCCAAGCGTAATAATGGCTTGTTCCGAGAGTGGCAGGTTGGGGTTGTCGCGAAGCAGACGAACGAGAGTGACCCCTGCATCAGCCCGAAGTTCCTGCAACGCATCGAGCCAGTCACGCAAGGCTTCTGGGGTGGTTCGATCTGTCCGCTTGGGAAGCAACTGTTTGGCCTGGGCGAGGTAGGTAATCAGATCATCTTCAAGCGTAGCCAGGTGAGAGACTTGCATCTCGTAGGCTTCCTGCTCGAAGTGTTCATCAGCCAGGTCAATACTGTATTGGGCTGCCCGTCGTTGATGTCGCAAGACCTCGCTGAAGAGCCGAACCAGCAGCGGATGGACTTGCTTGTGATGTTGATCCCAAATCGATTCAATCATCTCTCCCAATCGTGTTTCAGCCACGATTTGAGCTGAAATGCCGCAGCGCAAACCTTCCAGTGTGCGATGTGCCGCGCGGATGGCCGCTTCTCCGTAACGATCTGGGAAGTCTGCCAGGTAGCTGGAGAAGCCATGGAATGCAACAATTTCCGCTGCATAGAAGTGGACTAGCGGGAAGTCATCTACTTCGGTGAGTCGATCCAAGAGTGCTGGCAGGCTTTCATCATGGGCGAGCATATGCAAACAGTGAGCAACATCGATCCAGTACCACGACTGTTCAACAGCATCGTCGATAATGATACGGCCCAACTGTCTTTCCAGTATCTTGCAAGCCTCAGTGGAACCTAGTTCCGCAAGAGCTCGAACACGCACAACATAGGAAAGCCCGGGGACAAGACTGGCTTCGATACGGTCGATCTGGTCATCGTGCAGCCACTGGGTGTAGCGTTTCTTGGTAGCTTCCAGTTCAACATCGTCGAGCTGGCCGCCATGCATGAGATCGATGTGCTGCTGGCAAACGTCAGAAAGAGGCTCCTGAACCGGACGGCGCCGCCGGAGCCAACGTGTGATGACAATGCCAGCCAGTACCAGGATGACCGCCAGACTCAACCAGACATACAGCATGGTGCAGCTCGTCGGCTCATGTACAAGCTAGGGGCGTATATGACCGGAGCCAGTGATCACATACTTGTACGAAGTCAATTCTACCAGACCACAAGGCCCACGTGCATGAAATTTATCAGTGCTGATACCAATCTCACCTCCCAAGCCTAGCTCATAACCATCATGAAAGCGAGTGGAAGCGTTGACCAATACCGCAGCACTGTCGATCTGTCGTGTGAATTGCTTCGCTTTTTCTTCGTCATCGGTGACGATTGCGTCGCTGTGCCCTGAACTGTGTTGCTGAATATGTTCAACAGCCTGCTCAAAGCTTTTCACTACTTTACAGGCAAGAACAAGTGCAAGGAATTCGGTGTCATAGTCCTGGCTGGTCGCAAGTAGAGCCGTGGGGAGCAGTTCACAAGTGCGAGGACAACCTCGAACTTCAACACCAGCCAGGTGAAGTGCTGGGCCAGCTATCTGGAAGAAGGCAGCTGCGACCGCTTCATGCACCAGCAGCGATTCTAGAGCATTACAGACTCCCGGACGCTGACATTTGCCGTTGAGCAGAATGTCCAAAGCCATCGATAGATTAGCTGATTCGTCCACATAAAGATGGCAAATGCCCTGGTAATGCTTGAGCACCGGCATAGTGGCTTGTTCGACCACTGTCCGTATTAAACCTTCACCACCACGGGGGATGGCAACATCGATGTACCGGGACTGTTTGAGCAATGCTGCTACTAATCCTCGATCAGGTTGCGTGACCAGTTGAACAGCATCAGCCGGGAGATGGGCAGCAACTAATGCCTGTCGAATCAAGTCGTGCAGGATAGCATTGGAAGCAAGAGCCTCTTTGCCGCCTCTTAAGATGATGGCGTTCCCGCTCTTGATAGCGAGAGCGGCAGCATCAATAGTGACATTGGGCCTTGATTCGTAAATGAAGAAGATGACACCTAGTGGAACACGTACTTTACGGACATCCAGGCCATTCGGTCGCATGCTTTGCGTGATGGTCTCGCCAATGGGGTCAGCCAGTTTCAGGATGTCGAGCAGGCTTTGCTGCATTCCTTGCAGGCGAGCAGGAGTCAGTGTCAAACGATCCAGCATGGCTGGTGACAAGCCAGCAGCGCGGCCACGATCGACTTCCTGCTGATTCGCAGCAAGTATCTCTGATTGCGATTTCTGTAATAGTTCAATCAGGATCTGCAGCCAGTTATCCTTGATATGACGGTTTACCAGCGCCAACTCTCGAGATGCGATTCGAGCATGTTGACC
>CAYPJB010000165.1:0-9322 GCA_964410845.1 uncultured Bacteroidales bacterium
GGAAGATGAACACGGCGTCGAGAGCAAACTCAGTGGCATGGATGGCATCCTCGTGCCTGGCGGTTTTGGCGACCGAGGAATCGAAGGCAAGATTCAAGCAGTTAAGTTTGCTCGTGAGAACAACATCCCATTCTTTGGCGTCTGCCTGGGAATGCAGTGTGCTACCATTGAATTTGCCCGGCATGTCCTGGGGCTGAAAGATGCAAGCAGCACGGAATTCACAGGCGATACTCGGTCCCCAGTCATCTGCATGATGAGTGAGCAGGAAAAAGTGGAAGACCTGGGTGGCACCATGCGACTCGGCCAGTACCCGTGTGAACTGTTGATTGGCAGCAAGGCTTACGAAGCTTATGGCAAGGGTTCGATTATGGAACGGCATCGCCATCGTTATGAATTCAATAACGATTATCGCGCAGCCTATTCAGAGAAGGGGTTTGTTCTGTCAGGCCTCAGCCCAGATGGCAAGCTGGTCGAAGTGATCGAACTGAAGAATCATCCATGGTTCGTTGCAGTGCAATATCACCCTGAATTCAAGTCAAAACCAACGCAGGCTCATCCTCTCTTCCGAGAGTTTGTCAGAGCATCTCGCGATCGACGCAAGGTTCAAAATGGTGTTGTTTCAGAAGCGAGTGCCAACGGGACTGCGAAAGAAACGAAGCCCGCAGTGGAACAACGGAGCGCTTCGTATTCGTGCTGATTGGCACGCATGATACGGCTATAAATAAACGCTCAACTGTTTCGATAGAGCTTGTTAGCATCGATAAATGCTGCAACTGCATCAGGCACCAGATACCGAATACTACGTCCTGTTTTTACTCTTTCACGAATGTCGGTGCTGGAGATGTCAATTAGAGGTGATGCAATTCGCTGGTAGCGGCTGTAACTGGGTGGAGCAATTCCTTCGGTGCCCGAGCGATCAACAATAAGCAGAGTCGCCAGTTTTGAGATGCCTTCCGGATCACGCCACGTTTCAAAATCTCGAACGCTATCACCACCCAGGATCAGGAACCATTCGTTTTTAGGCTCGCGCTGATGCAGATGTCTTAATGTATCGACGGTATAACTGAGCCCGGGTCGATCCATTTCGCAAGTATCAACCTGCAATTCTGGATGTCCTGCAATGGCAAGCTTCAGCATCTCCAGTCGATGGTCAAAAGTCGCTTCAGCTTTGTTTACTTTGTGCGGTGGGCGTGGTGCTGGGATAAGAAAAACTTGATCAAGCTTGGCCTGATCGCGGCACTGTTCTACGAGAATGAGATGCCCCAGGTGGATGGGGTCAAAGGAACCGCCGAAGATGCCGATACGCATGCTTAGCTCGATTTACGACGATGTGCATCAATCTTGAGTACCACTTCCACTTCCCAGTGGCGAGCATTATCGGGTTGTGGCTGGAAGTAGGCAATCATGGTCACCCCCTGGTGGACCAGTTCGAAACCAGCTTCCGATTGGCTGACAGTCTGGATGGGGAATCCCCAGAAGCCTGCAGGCGAGGATGTCTGAATCTTGCAATCAAGTCCCAGGTATTCATCCACAATACCCAGATGATCGGTGGAGACGATATCAATCAGACCATCAGTCGAGCCTGCGTTTTTCTTATTCGCATGGTAATAGTAACGGTCATGCTGTTGAGGAGGAAAGCCTGCGAAGTTGAATTCTATGCCGAAGTAGAAGTCGGGCTTGACGGGTAATTCATCCAGGCGATACCGCACTGTCAGAGCATTTGCCGTAGCAGAGGCAACGATCTCTTTTGAGACTTGAATCGACTCTTCCCGCACTTTGCCTTGTCGGAAAAGTCGAAGACGCTGGTGTGTGTCTCGGTCAATCAGGCGACGAATGTAAGGCCCTTGAACGAAATCTCCTAACTCTTCTTCTCGTTTCTGTACCAGATCCTGCAGAGTCGTCGTGAGTGGATAGAAATGGTCGATCAGGCTCTTGCGTGGATAGTTGTCGTAGATCAGGTGCTTTTCAAGATCAGACTGTTTGAAATTGGCTACCTTGTCGGGATTGACTGATGACTTGGCAACAGCATTACTGGCGAGTTGCTTGATCGTCTCGTGGTACGGTTCCGGACGCCGTGCGAGTGTAGCCAACAGGTTATACTTCACAGGACGGATGTCCAGTTCGTACAACATGCCGCCCAGGTGAGGGCAGAAGTAAGCTGCATAGAGTGCAGTGGCAATTCGCAATTCACGTCGGCCATCGAGATTGAAATCATGCAGTTCAATATCGACACGCTGGCCATGGGCAATATCGTCTGCAAGGCAGGCATTATCGGCGCTGATGAGATGCTTGTAGATGGCTTGACGCAGATGCGGCAGGTAGAGGCCACCGAAAGCCCCATGCCAGTAAGGGCAGTTGCACTGGCCACGATAAAGTTCGAGGATGGCGTTATCAATGGCCGGATTGCCCGCAGCTGCGGCAATATGATCACTGACTTCAATCATGCGGGCCTGCATCTCGCGTACTTCGGGGTATTTCGAAGCGAAATTCCGCCAGATGCCTCCTCGCAGATTGTTCTTGATCTGTTCCTGTACTGGTTTGCCTTCAAATTCCTGCAGCAGTTTCTTGCGTGATAGC
Source organism: uncultured Bacteroidales bacterium (assembly GCA_964410845.1). Classification (GTDB taxonomy): domain Bacteria; phylum Planctomycetota; class Planctomycetia; order Gemmatales; family HRBIN36; genus JAEUIE01. The sequence continues at coordinate 2,578 of CAYPJB010000165.1, forward strand.
TGACGAGTGGTGGGCAGCGACCACTCTGTCATCTCGCGATAGCTGCAATCTGGCAGATAGATAGTGTTTTGTGGAGCTGTTTCATCCAGCGCTTGTGAGAGCGTGACCAGTTGCAGTTTGCCTGCCGCCTGCCGCTCGAGAAGCATATCAAAAAAAGTAGCCAGCCACTTCTGTTGATAGCAGAGTGTATTGGTACCAGGCCACGAGCCAAATTTCTCGCCGTCATCAGCACAGACGACTACCGAATCTGGATAGGTTTCAGCCAGCAGATCGAGATAGGCAATCGCTTCCGAAGGGTCTTTCCAGGGCACCATATAACGTAGCTGTTCACTGATGGGGAAGATCTTCAGCAGGAATCCCTGGTCCTCAGTCAGGAAGTAGCCATGCAGATCGTCTTCTTCCATGCCAGCTTGCTTGAAGTGGAAGTCGTCGAGAAGCGTGTATTCGATATCGGCTTCCAGAAGATCGGTGACAAGGCTTGGCTCCCAAACCCGTTCTGCCAGCCACATTCCCCGAACATCACAGTCAAAGACTTGTTTTAATTTCTCCGAGTAGCGACGAATCTGTCCGACACGATCACGGCGAGGAAGGATAGGCAGAATCGGTTCGTAATAGGCGCCACCCAGGATTTCAAGTTGGTTGGATTTGACCAGTTCCTTGAGATCACCCAGGTGATCAGGGCGATTCTTTTCAAGCCAATCCAGAAGTGGCCCGCTGATGTGGAGGCTGAATGCAAGTTCGGGATATTGGCTGATAGTATCAAGAAAGGGAAAGTAGGCGTCAGCAAATGCCTGCGCAAAAACGCTGTCGAAGTTGCCGACAGGCTGGTGATCATGCAACGCAAAGGCAAAACGGAGTGGCATGCGATTGTGCCGCCTGATCCTTCCAAAGTACAAACAAGCTCGTGCGAGTCTCTCGGAGTATGTTAACTCACAAAGAGAGGGATAGCATTTCGAATCCGGAAATTAGAACCCGGATAACTGCGAAATCGTGCCTCTGCATGTTAGAGCCGTTATAGTCGATACTCTCGCACTTAACCTACTTCATGATAGGGTTCTTGGCAAATAACCCCAATACTGATTAGAGCCTTTGCCACTGTTGGTTCGATGGTGAGAAAGAGTGTCTGGCAAGGAGGCCGGCTTGATGTGGATGATCGTTTTGCTGACTACCATGGTGCTGCCACAGGGTGATGTGCCATATTCGGTAGAGCAACCCCCGCCCCCTCCTGTGTTGAGGCAAGATGAACCTGTCATCAAAGACCAAGATCAAGGGTTTGATCTTTTTCTGGGGACACTGCTTTCTCTAAGTAGTGATACAGCCTTTCCTCGCTTTATTGGACCAAGCAGCAATCCATGGTTCGCTAAAGACCCTCGCTCGCTGACGGAAACACGCCTGTTAGGTGTTTTGAATTGGACACCAAGTGAATACGCCTGGGGGAACAATCTGGATCAATCCTATTTGTTGCAGGCACGTGTTGCCATCAACAAACGCTGGAGTGTGTTCCTCGATAAGTCAGGTTACAGTATTTACAATCGTGGAACCGCTGGTACTGTCGATGGCTGGAATAATCTCGGAGTAGGTGCCAAGTATCTTGTTGTGCGAGATGTCGAAAACCAGTTTCTAGTTTCAGCCAGCGTGCAGTATGAAGCACCAACTGGAGAAGCCAATGCCTACCAGAGGCCAAGTGATGGCAGCATTACCAGTATCCTGACAGCGGGCAAGGAGTTCTGCTGCTTCTGGCATATTTTAGGCAATGTTGGAGTAAGGGCTCCTCTCAGTGCAGAAGGCAGCACTCTCCTTTTCAGTCAAGTGCATCTTGATTATGAAATAGCCAGTTGGCTGCACCCGTTGATGGAATTCAATTACTACCGGATCCTCAGCGAAGGGCGTGGCGTGTACCCTGCTAACTTCGGGCAAGGTGATGCCTTGTTGGATTGGTCGGTGCCAGGCACCATCAATTCCGATCTCGTTACCATTGCGGCAGGGCTTCGTGCGAAGTGCAATAGAAGCCTGGAAATAGGTGTCGTATATGAGCGGCCACTCACGGACACCCCTCGATTACTGGAACACCGGATTGTGGCTGAATTGACACTTCGGTACTAATCAGGTTTGATTAACGATGGTATGGCCGTTCCATGCGGATCTGCCTGTGGTTCATCCAGATCTGCAGCCATAGCTTCCATCAAGCCTGGTCCGACAAAGTGTTCCATCTGGTGTGCTGGTGCATGTAAATGATCGGCAGGTAGCGCCACGTTCTGTTGCAGGTAAGTTTCCCACAGACGATGGGCTCGAACCAGTTGCTGAGCATGCGACTTACCACGATCTGTCAGCTTGATGCAGCTTTCAGCATCTATGATAACCAGATTCCGTGATTGCAATTGCCTAAGACAGATGGACCTCATCCAGCCTGGTTCTGCTGATAATGCAGCGAGAGCAGTAACTGCTTTATCTTTCTCTTGTCTGCGATAGAGCTCACCCAGGATGTCTTCCCTGCCAATACGGAGTGACAGACGACCTTGTTTAATCAGCTTGGCAATGATCCCCTGCTCTGGTGCTACAAGGAAAGCTAGCAAAAACAGAATGCCGGTTGTTACTGCCATCATGCCAGCCACGCTGGTATTGGTGTAAACAGCAGTGCCGTAGCCAAGAAGAGTTGCCAGGCTTCCAAGAACCGATGCTAGTATGAGCATGGTAGAGAGGCGATGGGTCAGCAACTGGGCAGTGGCAGCAGGAACTATCAGCATCGCTACCACGAGAATAGATCCGACTGATCGGAAAGCAGCAACAGTCATTCCAGCTGTGAGCGCCATCAGAAGGTAGTGCATCAGGTTAGCGCGGAAACCCAGGGCGGTAGCAAGTTCGGGATCGAACGAAACGATCTTCCATTCCTTCCAGAAGGTGAAGATGACAACGAGAACGACGATGAGCATTCCTGCCAGATGGATTACTGGTTCTGGAATGCTCATTCCCAGGAAGTCGGTTTTTTGGAAATCGGTGAACTGAATCTCGCCGTAGAGCACGCATCCTGGATCAAGATCTACTTGCTGATGCATCAGCACTACGCCCAACGCAAACAGTGACGTAAAGACTACCCCAAGGCTGGCATCCTCTGTCACCTTCACAGCACGACTCAAAGTCTGAGTGAGGTACGCTGTGAGCATGCCAGTGGCAAGGGCACCAAGGAATATGCCAGCACCGTGGATACTTCCACTGAAGATGAAACCGATCGCAATGCCAGGCAGAACTGCGTGGCTGATGGCATCGCCAAGCAAGCTCATCCGGCGGAGAACAAGAAAGCACCCGACCAGGCTGCAGCCAACGCTGACAAGAACACCCACCAATACGACCCAAAGAGAAAGGGAGCCCATTACGAGGCTACCTCCATATCCAATGTGCTGGTATCGATCACATTGACCTGGCGCCAGCGTGCGAAGAGTCCGCGTCGTGGTGCAAAGATAGCCGATACCAGGAAGAACACTGCACCGACAAGTACGATGCTTGGGCCCGCTTTAATGTTGGCATAGTGAGCGGAAAGTGCAGTCCCGACACAACCAATAAGAAAGCCTATTAGTGCTGCAAGCCAGAGAAGTGTCGAGAAACGTTCGGTCCAGAATCGTGCAGTGATTCCAGGCAGGATCAGTAGTGCTGCCATCATGACGACACCAACGGCTGGCAAGCCCATCACCACGAGAAGACCGATGAGACCAATGATGGCAACATCCAGGCGTTTAATGGGCCAGCCCTGGACAACGGCAAAGTCAGCATCGAAAGTGATCAGTTTGAACTCTTTGAACAACAGCATCATGGCCGCAAGGCAAAGTAGAGCTGTGCAGCCGATGAGGTAAACATCCTGGGTGATGATCCCTGCAGTTTTTCCCAGGATGAATGAATCAATTCCTGCTTTATTGCCTGTTTCCATGCGTTGAATGACACTAATGAGCACAATCCCCAGGCCGAAAAATGAACTGAGAATCATACCCAGGGCTGCATCCTGCTTGATACGTGAATAACGGGTGATGACTGATACCAGTAGCAGTCCGATAACCCCGCTGATAAACCCCCCAGTGAGGAGAGCAATCAGACTGCGTTCGCCTACAATGAGGAAGGCAATACATAACCCAGGCAACGCTGCATGTGCGAAGACATCACCTACGAGCGCCTGTCTACGCAGCATGGCAAGCGACCCTACCAGACCGCTGGCAGCGCCAAGCAGGCTGGTGCCGGCGAGCACCAGGAGAGTATTGTAGGTCAAGAACTCACTCATGCTGTGGGTGCCTTGTCACGTAACGCTGCTCCAGCTTTTTCGAGTGTGAGCAACCTGCCGCCATATGTCCGTTGCAGAAAGTCGTTTTTGAACACCGTCGAGGTTGGTCCTGCTGCAACTAATCGGGTGTTGAGTAGTATCAGTTGATCGAAGTAATGGGGAGCGGAGCGAATATCGTGATGGACGACGATCACCATTTTGCCAGCTTGTTTCAACCTCTGAAGGAGTTGGAACACTGCTTGTTCGGTGGCAGCATCGACGCCTGCCATCGGTTCGTCCATGAAATACAGCTCAGCTTTCTGGGCAAGTGCACGCGCAAGAAATGCCCGTTGCTGTTGTCCTCCTGAGAGCTGGCCGATCTGTCTATCTGCCAGGTCACTGATGCCAAGATCGTTCATGCATTGCTTTGCCCATTGCTTCTCAGCAGTTCCGGGGCGTCGGAACCAACCCAATTGGCCATAGGTGCCCATGAGCACGAGATCGAGAACATTGATGGGAAAGTCCCAGTCGACACTCTCACGCTGAGGCACGTAGCCGATGCGATGTCTGACATTGGCAATCGGTTGGCCAAAGATTCTGACCTCGCCACTGGCACGTGGAACAAGGCCGAGGATGGCCTTGATCAGCGTACTCTTTCCTGCTCCGTTCGGGCCCATTACCCCAACCAGGCTGGGTGAGTTCAAGGTAATGTCGATGTTCCAGAGCACAGGCTTATGATGATAAGCCACGGTCATATCGTGGACATCGAGAATAGGGGGTGTCTCGCTCATCGCAGTGCTTTCACGATGGTATCTACATTGTGTCTGACCATACCAACGTAGCTTGCTTCGGGTGTGCCATCGAGGCCGGGTGCATCAGAGAAGAGTTCGCCACCAATTGTCACCTGATGACTCTTGGCTGAGCAGCCTTCAAGAAGTGCTGTCATGTTCTTTTCGGAGACGCTGCTTTCGACAAAGACCGCTTTGATTTTGCGAGTGACTATGAATGCTACCAGATCGTTCACCTGCTTGACGCTGGCTTCACTTTCGGTGCTGATACCTTGAATGCTTTTCACTTCCATGTCGTACGCTCTACCGAAGTAACTGAAGGCATCGTGAGCGGTAATGAGCACACGACGGGTCTTGTCAATTTTCGCCAGTTCTGTTTTGGCGTAGTCGTGCAGCTTAGCCAGTTCCGCATCGTATGCTTGTGCTGCCTTTTGGTACAGTTCACGATTGCTGGGGTCATACTCGATCAGTTTCCTGGCAACTTCCTGAGCAGCCTGTTGCCACAAAGATACATCGAACCACAGATGTGGATCAACCACTCCCTCGACAGTACGCAGTAACTTGTCGGACTGAATTCCATCGGTGACGGCGAAGCATTTCTTGCTCTTGCTGAGTTGGTGGAGTACGTCGGCCAGTTTGCCTTCGAGGTGCTGCCCGGAATAGAAGATGATGTCTGCCCCGCTGAGTTGCTGCACATCCCCGGGGGTGGCTTTGTACAAGTGCGGATCGACTCCCGCTTTCATCATCTGGGTGACCGCTACCCGATCCTGGCCGATGTTGCGCACGAGGTCAGCCACCATCCCAGTAGTGCAAACCACTCGGATAGGCGAGCTTGTCCCCGTCTGCTTGGCAGCCGGTTGAGATTGGCAGCCTAGTTGTAAGATCAAACAGAGTAGAGTTATAGATCGCATCATAGCCTTACCTTAATAATAATTTAGTTTAGACTAACTGGTTATTTTGTCAAGCTCATCATGGTACTCGAGCGCCGCGTGCGCGCGGCTACTTGGCTTGGTGCCGCGTGTGTGCGTTGGTACTTGAACGGTACTTGAGCGCTCGTGTGCGCGCGCGGCCGTTTGCCTCCCATCTCCATTTCGCAGGTGAACGGGTGCCATGGCAGGGTGTTGTACTCCTGGCTTGGCGCGACGTGTGTGTGCCCCAGCGTCAACGAGGCGCTGGACGGCTGAAGCCAATTCTCCAACTATGCGCGCAAAGCGAACCTCCAGGAAACATCTTCCCCTGGATGATTCTAACCTGTAGCAACAACGGTTCGATAGTGTACAGCGGGTAAAATGTTAGATTTGATGCGACATTGTTGTCTCATGATGTCTCGTATCGTGGCACTGCTTCGCGTACTCGCTAAGCAGTGCTGGATCGAGCGGGATTGTCGCAGTCCGAATCAGTTAAGGCAACCATGTAGGCACGTTTCGATCCACACGCATTATTACATCATCGAACCCTGCCCAATCACGAGCACTGGAATAGAGCCAATCGGTAGCAAGTTGAACCAGGTTGGCACGGACTGGATTCAAGTGCAGGTAGTCAATCGTTTCGTGAACTGCCACGGGGTCAATCTGATTGCCATCGTGGCCTGGTCCGGGTTGCCAGAGGTGGCGGTAGGTACGGTTCTTGTTGATAACGGTGAGCTTCTTGAGAAATGCAGGTGCATGCAATTCAAGATACCGGATTGCCTTCTTGCTCACCGGCTGCTTGATGG
>CAYPJB010000166.1:0-9304 GCA_964410845.1 uncultured Bacteroidales bacterium
ATGGAATCAATCCGATAAAGGCACTATTGATCTGGTGAAACTCCTCATGATGGAAGAGTCGGAACTTCGCCGCAATTTTCGTGGCACTGCCCTTTGGAGAGCAAAACGACAGGGGCTGCTTCGGAATGCCTGTCTCATTCTGGGAAATCGAGGAGATCATGCAGCTATCCCAGCATTAGAAAAAGCAATGAATGACGAAGACGAAGTCATCAGGGAATCAGCGGAGTGGGCATTGAACGTGATTCAACAGAAAACGGCCTGCTCAGAAGAGCAGGCCGTCAAGTAATCAATTAATCAACCAGAGTTACTTAATTTCTGCGAGTGTCTTGCGTCGTTGACGATACCAGTATATCCCAGCACCTGCGCCAACCAGACTAACCAGTGATATGGTTCCAGGTTCAGGCACGGCAGATGAAATACCGACGGTGAAATCATTTACTGAGTTGAACGTAGCAACTCCCGATGCTGACAGAGTCAGCGAAGTGATCACGGGTCCTGGGGAAACGAACCCACGAAAGTCATTGCCATTAGTGCTGGTGGTGAAGGTCGTCGTGGTGCCGTCACTCAGGGTAATTGTCAGTAAGGCGGCAAGAGGAATATCATTAATATCGTTGACAAGAAAGGTGCCGCCCAGTGCAGTTACATTGCCGCTGGTTATGGAGAAAGTAAAAGACTGATTTTCAAAAGTATTGCCGATAATCGCGTTGTTGGTGTAGATGGGCTGGTCACCACCACCAGCATTTGCAGTGTAGCTGAACGCTCCAGAGCTGAAGGCGAGCGGAGAATTGAAGGTACCTGAAAGAGTGTTAAAGTTTTCAGAATAATAACCGGGTTGCAATTGCGATAAAAATGTAGCGGACGAGGTATAAATGGTGCTTTGTGCATGAACCGTACAGAATGTGCAGACCACTACGCCAAGCGTCAAACCAAATCTCAACATCATGTTGCTCCTGGGTGTGCTTCAACTTCCATGGCCAAGGCGGCATCCGCCCTGGAACTGAAGCATTCGTATTGTGCTGTGGGAAGTCTACTAAATGTGTAACGCAGATGAAGCGTAAAATCGGAAAATTTGGCAAACTAAGCAGCATGTGATGAATGAGTTTTTCAACGCATGCATCATCAATTTCTTGAATCAGGCTTGCGTAAAGCCTTATATTGCAGTAAGTTCTGACGATGTGGATGTGGGTGCCTTGAATTAAGCAGAGTAGGCATCACGTTTGCTCTGATTTCTTTTGTCGGCTTAGAGACTGACAAGATGACAGAAACAGTCAGCAACAACTTCTCGATCTTGATTGCAGATGATGATCCAGGCTGTAGGGAGACGTTGCGCGATATTCTCGCACCCATTGGTTTTCCCACCTTTGTAGCTGAAGATGGTGAATCAGCACTTGAAATGCTTGAACGTAACCCGGTTCACCTGTTTCTCTGCGACATGTACATGCGGGCGTTGAATGGATTGGAAACCATTCACCTAGCTCGCAATATCGTTAACGAATTACCATGCATTCTGATTACAGCTTCCAGTGATGAGAAACTGGTTCGAAAAGCCCTGGAAGTGAAGATATACTCGGTCATGAGCAAGCCCATTCAGCGACAGGAACTCCTTTTTACCTTGCATCGGGCTTTGCGACGGGCTTATCCAGGACATCAGGAAATCCCGCAGGCTAGCAACTAACTCATATACTAATCATTCTGATTAACTGCCCCTGTAGCAGCTATGTGTTCGATTCCACCCGGAGTTTTGCATCCATGAAGATTGTGCCGCTCAATGACAAGATCATTGTGAAACGCCTTGAGGCGGAGGAGAAGAGCAAGGGAGGTATCTTGCTTCCCGATTCTGCCCGTGAAAAGCCACGACAGGGCAAAGTACTCAGTGTGGGTGATGGTAAATTGCTTCCCAACGGCACTCGTCAGCACTTCATGATCAAGGAAGGTGATAAGGTCCTCTTCAGTTCCTGGGCTGGAAACGAAGTGAAAATCGATGGTGATGAATACCTGATTATGACGGAAGACGATCTTTTAGCTGTTATTGGTTGATCTGCTTTTTTTGAGAATCGATGCGACGAAGCCTCTGATATTTATCAGAGGCTTTCTGCATTCATCGTGAACATGTATACCGCCTTTATCGATCGTAACTGTATGGCACGTCCGTTTGTAACGCGGGTGGGGACTTTGCCTAGGCACTTGAAGCTGAAGCGCTGAGAGTGCGCGCTTTCTTGCCATGCAATCCTCACTGACTCTCCGATGACAGAGGATAGATTCCCGCAGGTCTTCATGAAGAGGGCATGCGCTGCTTGGATGCACACCTCTGGTCCACGGAGTGGTCACGTTATGGCTCAGCAACTGCGCCGCCTTGGCTTGTTGAACATGGAAGTGCTGGAAGATCGATGCGTACCAGCAGTTATCAGTGGGTTTGTTTATAACGACCTTAACGGCAATGGACTTCGTGACACAAGTGAAGCAGCCATAGCGAATAACACAATCGAGCTATGGAACAGTTCTGGCGGATTGGTAGGCACGGCAACAACTGATGCCAATGGCTTCTACAGTTTCGATGCTGATGCGTCTGTTACCACGGCTCAGCAGAGTGTGGTACAATCCATTACCTTCTCGGATGCAAACACAAACGTCATCCGTTCGCAGCCATTCAATCAATTCAATAATGCTCTCGGTTCACTTCAATCGGTAGAGATTCGGGTGAACGGACGGATTGTCAGCACCATTCGTCTCGAGAATCTGGACGATGTTGCAGCTGCAGTGACGGGGGTAGTATCAGGCAATCTATTACTCAGTGGGCCGGGTTTTAATCTCAATGTAAATACAGCTGGCAATGCTGCGATTTCGCAAAACCTGGGGGCGTATGATGGCGTAACAGATTACGCCGGTCGTTCAGGCACGACTCTCAGCAATCGATCTGCAACCGGAACTGCTACTCAAACTATCACCGGTTCAGGAATGAGCAGCTTTATTGGCACCGGCACGATCGACTTGTCTTTCCTGGCTCAAGCGACAACGCAAGCTTCAGGCGGTGGCGACCTGATGGCCAGCATTGCTAATCTGGGTGGCGCCTCGGTTACGATCACTTACAACTACGTCAAAGACAATGCATTGAAGCCTGGCATTTACAAGATTGTCCAGAAGAATCAGCCCCTCGGATTCCTCGATGGTCGCGACTCTCAATCAGGCTCCATTGTTGCCAATAGTTTCAACACCGATGCTTTGTTTGTAACACTTGGCAACGGGGATAGTGTTAACAACAACTTCGGGGAGTATTTGCCTGCGACAATCAGCGGCTATGTGTATCACGATGCAAATAACAACGGCCAGCGAGAAAATACTGAGAAAGTATTCGCCAATATCACTGTTTCACTGACAGGCATCAACGACAAAGGTCAGTCAGTAACCATGACAGCACTGACCAATGCACAGGGCCAGTACAGTTTCGGCAATCTTCGACCTGGCCAGTACAGCATCACTCAGAAGAATCAGCCGAAGGGGTATTCAGCTGGCTTGCTGACAATCGGATCGCAAGGTGGCAATCAGGACACAGTTACTCGTGGGTTTTCCAGTATCGGTCTGGTTGTAGGAGCCAATGGCAGTGATTACAACTTTGGTCAACTGGCACCCGTGCCACCTTCAAGCAGCGGTGTTGGAGTAGGTAAGGGTAATCTGCTTGTCAGCTTGAATCCCAATCCGCAGCCACCCTCACCCGTGGTAGTCGTGCCCCCGAGGCCAGCGAGTGTTGGTAAAGGCAGCTTGCTGGTGCCAGTGTCAGGTGCTCCTCAGCCTCCCTCGTCAACGCCAGCTGTTCCACCACAGCCTGCGAGCGTAGGGAAAGGGAATTTACTGACAGGAGTGACAACAACTCCACGACCACCTTCACCCATCACTCCACCTGCGCCTGTGCGGCCTGCAGTTGTCGGAAAGGGAAATCTCTTGACGAGCACTACTCCTCAACCACCAGCAGCAGTGGTAGTTCCTCCTCGTCCAGCGGTCGTAGGCAAAAGCTCGTTGCTAGTAACCAGGAAGTGATATTCGCCTGGAATGACGCTGCTTACGGAACTGAAACACACCCAGAACAGGAAATGACGACATGAAGCGACGATTTTACACCAGCCTTGCAATCATGAGTTTAAGCGTCTGTCCTGTTCTGGCTCAGGATGGTGTCTGGAAGCCAGTGCAGGATCACCGTGCACGTTACGAATCGGCACCTGGTCAATTATCACTCATTGGTCGTCCAGTTACCGGTCGCAGCAAGGTAGATAAGTCGGTAGAGCCAGCTGGTTATGAATCTGAATTAAAGCCAGCAGCACCATTGCCAACAGCTCCTGCGGTCAGGCCGCTTGAGAGTCAGGTGTTACCGTACCCGAAATCGATATCAGGTTACTCACAATCGAATACACTTGGAAATCCTGCGGGCCAACCCGGCAACAGTTTCCCTCTCAATGGTTATCCTCCGATCAGCTATCCAGCAGCTACGGGCAATCTTGTCCCGCAACCTGCTGGGGCACCTGTCATTAATGGTCAGATCGTCAATGGTCCGATAGCTTCGGGACCAATCTATGGCGAACCTGTCATGGGTGGATCATTCATGGGGGAATCGTACCCCGGCATGGTAACCGATGCATTTTCTGATCGGTATTACAAGCAGGCCGTTCATGGAAGTCCGGGCAGCTGGTACGGCAGCATTGACTTTATGGCACTGAATCTGACTGCTGATCATGCCCCACCGCTTATCATCACAGGTACTCAGACTCCCTCTGCAACAGCACCGTTTTTCTCGGTGTCCAACGTTCAAACGCTTTATGGTAATCAGTTGCCTGCCGATACCATGTATGGCGCACGTGTGATGACAGGGTTCTGGTTTAACCAGCAGCAGTCCTGGGGTATTTTTGGAAGTTTCTTCAGCACGGCTTATAACACCAGCACATATACAGAAGCATCATTCGATGGGGCACGATTTCTGGCTCGGCCCTTCTTTAATACCAATCCTGCCATCAATGCCCCTGTAGATTCACCTTTGCGTGAACAGATCGAAAGGGTATCTGATCTAGCAGGCCAGGGAGGCAGTGTCACAGTTGATCGTAGTCAGCAACTACGTGGTGCGGATTTGAACTTCCGTTTCAACTTGTGGAACAACCATCCGACTTGCAGCAAATGGAACTGGCATGTTGATGGATACGCTGGCGTCAAGTATCTGGGCTTGGATGAAAAGCTGAGCATCACTGAAAACCTACGGGCCTATGACGATATCTTTGGTGCGCCTCAAGAGGCTGGAGGCCCGAACACACTGATCTTTACCGAGGGAACTCAGATCTTTGTGCAAGATAGTTTCAGCACCCGCAACAGTTTCGTGGGTGGTAACCTGGGTCTGATCAGCGAACTTCGCCTCGGCCGCTTCTTCTTCGAGATGCGGTCTGGAATTGCACTTGGTGGCACTCGGCAGGAAGTCACGATTGCTGGCAATACTCAATACAGTTTGCCAAATCTTCCTGTCTCTCCGTTGCAAACCGGCGGGCTCTATGCACTGCCAACCAACATCGGTAATTACAACCGAGCAGTCTTCAGCTATGTTCCGGAAATGGGTTTCAAGCTTGGTTTGCAAGTGACGGATCACTTCCGGGTCTTCGCAGGATATGATTTGCTCTACTGGTCAAATGTAGTACGCCCCGGCGGCCAGATTGATCGCAACGTCAATACAAGCCAGTTGCCAGTAGTGAATCCCAACACGGGAACTCCAGTGCCCAGTCCGTTGAACGGTCCTGCTCAACCTGCGTTTAACTACAACACCAGCAACTTGTGGATGAGCGGATTCAATGCAGGGATTTCCTGGATCTTCTAAGCTAGGTACGCATTGACGAAAGAGTTGCTGGAACGAGTGGGCCCAGAAGCAACATGGGCAACCAGGCGGCGAGGGCTGGATCGATAGCTTCGGTCTTAACCAGCGCCGCTGTTGCCATTCCCAGCCCTTGCATCACACTGAAGATGAGTAAACACCAGCCTACTCGAATGTAGAGATTCCATTCGGATCGACCTGCAATAATGGGTAAACCCAGCATGAGCAAGAGCAGATCATATCCAGGAGCCAGAAATCGCTGATGCAGCAAAGCGATAATAGCTGATCGCTGTGAGATACCCTGTTCTTTTTCGATGATGTCCATCAAATCAAACGTTGATTGGTAGAGGTACCAGTTGGGTCGTCGAGTAATGCGGGTATAACTCAATTCCGTGTGGAGAAAGAACTGACCGGGCTGCAGCTGTTCAATTACTTCATGTTTTACGGGGACAGTTTCGGTGTCGCAGCCGTTCATGATCCAGCCGTGATTATGTGGTCCGGTGCCTGGATGGTAGAACATCTCTTTGGAACGAATGTGAATGGTATTGCCTACCAGTGAAGGTGGCAGGGTTACCCTGGCATGCTGGATCATCAGTCTCTGAGGAAATGCCACTCTTGCATCGATATGAACATGCCTGGCATCGAAGGCTCCTGGAACCAGCAGTGGGCGCTTTCCTAAAGGGTCCTCTGCCTGGCGAAGGAGATGGTCGGCACAATGTGGAATGATAAGTTCAGTATCGAGAATCTGCACAAACAGAAAGAAGCAAGTCACAGTACCCAGGGGCATGAGTAGCCGACGCAAGGGCACGCCAGAAGCCAGAATGGGAATGAGTTCGTTTTGTCGTTCCATCAGACCTATCGTAAATGCTCCAGCCAGCAACAGCATGATGCCATTGATCCTCTGAAAGAAGACCGGCAGTCGATATCCATAGAAAACCGCAACATTGCGACAGAAGTACTTGATACGATCTAAGGCTGTTTCATCCTGAACTGCTTTCTTTCTCGCTTTGATGGGTTCCTGATCAGTTGTTGAAGCTGCTTGTGCACGTTGCATTTTCAGTGCTGTACGTGCAGGATCTGCTGCAGTGAATTCTTCGAACTTGGTGAAGACATCGATGACGATGTACATGAGTACCAGGCAGAGAAAGATAGCCAGGTACGCAAAGACGAAGTTTCGCAGTAGATATCGATCCAGGATGGTCAGCATAGCGTTTGGTCAGCAGATAGTTTGATTATCGCCTGCCCAGTCTCCAGAGTAAAAAGAGGCCTGCTACTCCCAGTACAGCATTGCCCATCCACATGGCGTAGTAGACATTGATCCCTTCCTTACCCAGATTCTTGGCTAACAAATTGATGGGATAGTAGACAAGAACAATAGGTAGAAAGCTGGTGACGAACGAACTGAGAAAGTCACTTTTCTGGAACCAGATTGCTACTGGACAACCAATCAGGACAAAGAAGAAGCAGCCAAGTGCCAGCGATGGCCGTTCGGCTATTTCGATTCGCAGTTCGCCCACTTCCCGCTTGATTTCGTAATAACGATGTCGCTGAACGACATCCTCGTTGCTGCCACTGGGAAACTTGCCCAGTGCTGCACGTTGTCGAGCTTCTTCTTGTTCTGCAACAACCTGGCGTTCCAGAATTTCCGGGATCGATCGTTCTCGTGGTCGTGGAATCCGGTCAGCCTTTTTAGGAAAGGGTATCTCAATTACCTGGCGATCCGCTCGCCCGGAATTGCCTTCGCGTATGAAGTCTACCAGGATCAGGGTGACCAGGATGAGCTTCTTCTCCTGATCTACTTTGATCTCAGCTTCTTCCGCTGAAGCTATGACCGAAAACTCCCCTTTCTCGTTCTTTTGCTTGAAGATCGGTCCGATGAGTCGTTTGCCATGCACTTCTCGAACATAGATGGAATAGTTGAAGCCTGGTTCATTGAAACAGAGATCGCGACGAAGCTTGGCGTATAGAAAATCTTCTGACTCATTGAAAGCCATCGCCCGCAGACGATGATGGGTATGTGGAATGAATTCGTAGTGCAATGCAAAGATGCTGGCGGAAACGACAAGGCTGAGAATGATGGCAGGCCACAGGGCAACACGGATAGGAATTCCAGAAGCCTTGATCGCTGTCAATTCGTTATCTGCTGCGAGTCTTCCGTAGACCACTGCTACCGTAAAGAGCATGGTCGCAGGCACCGTGTAAGGCAGAGTGCTTGGAAGCAACAGTGGAATGAGCATCAGAATGTGTTCAGGTCCCAAGCCTTGCTGTGAGGTTTCCTGAACAATGCCAGCCATGACGACGATGGTGGAAAGCCCGGCGAGGGCGAGCAGAAAGATGCGGAAGAGTTCCCAGAATATGTAACGGTGAAGAAGCAGCACACCGCACTCCATCGCGAACAGGTAAGGCACGAACTATACCGTGTTAGGGCAGGGGGTCAAGGCGGGGTTGTGTTAACCAGGTCCTTCGGGTAAGTTGCGAAAGTTCCTGGTGGCGAAAGGATGCGCCATGGCTGCTTTTCGTGAGCATGTGACCTTCTCAACGGTACTTGGCGTTGGCTACGCTGTTGGCCTGAAAAGCATCGGCTTTGAGGGGCCGCACGCAATTCTTGCGGGCAGTCTCTGTGGTTTAGCTGGCATGCTACCCGATCTGGATAGTGACAGTGGGAAGCCCGTTCGGGAAATGTTCGGATTCCTTGCCGCTGCAGCAGCTGTCATATTCTTCCATCGCCTGGGACCAGGCGATCTGGAATTCAGGATGCTGCTAGCCGGAGCCATGTATCTCTTCATTCGATTTGGCTTCTCTTATATTTTCAGACAACTGACAGTACATCGTGGGATGTGTCACAGTTTGCCTGCCGCGATGATTGCAGGCCTGAGCACATTCCTTGTATTCGGACACATGGGACATCGTGGTGCCTTGGCCATGGCCGGTGGGGTTACGCTGGGATTTCTATCGCACCTGTTGCTGGATGAAATCTATGCCGTTGACTTCAAGGGACTGCGTCCCAAGTTGAACCAGTTCGCTGGAAGTGCCTTGAAATTCACCTCCAAAAGTAGCGCTGCAACCCTGACCTGTTGGGCAATGGTCTTGCTCCTGGGCTACCAGGTTGGCGTTTCCGAAGGGTTGGTCCCGGATTCATTCCCCACCATGAAGGACTTGCGTTCTGCACGTGATAGCGTTGTTGAGAAGTTTGGTGGCAGCAAGCATCGTGGGCAGCCTGTCAACGTTCAGGTGCAGCAGCCATTGAACTGATCCATTCTCGAATCAGTGCTACACCTTCAGAATCGACCAGTCGTCTGGGAAGCTCAGGCATCATGATCCCGGGTTCTGTCGATTGCAGACGATTTGAGGTTTGCGACGAATCTTTAGGGCAGGGTCAATCCAGCAGTTTCCCTCAACAGCACGGCCACAAATTCCCTGCAGCATATCCAACCGTCACAGACTTTCCGGTTCTCCCAAAGGATTTCA
>CAYPJB010000167.1:0-9297 GCA_964410845.1 uncultured Bacteroidales bacterium
AGGATGTGGTTGCAGAACTGGAAGCGGTGGCGGAGGTCAAGTTCCGGCTCGATAGCAAGGGCGGGGTCTCAGGCAATATGAGCTTCACCTATAAAGCAGAAGAAAAGTCTGTCAAGGATATCCTCGCTGAGATGTTCAAAGGCAAAGGCCTGGGCTACGTCATCCATCGCAAACAAAACAACAATGACCGATACGAAGGGTACATTGACATTGTGCAAGGCGACCAACGCGGTGATGATGTCAAGAAGCCATAAATACCACTGAGACTGTAGGCTTCGCCTGTTTAGTTCACTCGCACTTTTCTTTCTCCACCACGATAACCAATGCAACTACTATTCCTGCTGCTCTTGGTCGCCTCTGCAGAGAACTACTCGTTGAAGTGGAAGTTCGCCAAGGGCGACGAGTTCGTCATGGAGACGGTCAGCCAACTCAAGCAAACCGTGAAGGTGAACCAGCAGGATATCAAGCAGGACTTGTCACATATTACTCGGATCAAATACAGAGTAACTGATCTAGGTGCTGATGGAGTCATCGCACTGGACCAGGAAGTGGAATCCATGAAGGCTGCCAACCCGGATGGCAGCCCGTCCGCTGGGAACAATGCTGTACTGAATCAATTGCAAGGCTCCGTACTCAAGGTCAAGTTGCAGCCTGATCTAAAAGTGAAAGAGATGGAAGGGTATGAGGAGATCATCAAGCGCCTGGCAGGTGATGATCCCAGTCTTCGTCGGGTGGTTCAGTCGCTGTTGTCTGAAGAACAACTCAAGCAGGCTATTCAACATTCACTCGGATTCGTTCCTCAGAAAGATGTCGCCGTTGGCGAGACCTGGAACCGGGAACTCCATCTGAATCTCGGGCCACTGGGTAGCGTTCGAACAGTGCTCAGCTTCAAGTTGGCAGGCAAAGCAACAGTCGATGGCAAGGAATTGATCAAGATAGAATATCTGCCGACGATGCAATATTCGCCACCAGCGGCAGATGCATCCAATCCCGAGCTGGCAATACTGCAAGGCAGCATTTCGCTCAAAGATGGAAAGGGTGTTGCCTATTTTGACGTACAGGCCGGCCGCCTGCATTCTTCGAATCTGACCCTTCAGCTCACTGGCAACATGAAAGCAAAACTGAGCGGCAAGGAAATACCTCTCACGTTTGAACAAACACAAACCATCGAGGTACGAATCAGGAAGTAGCTGTTGGTGTTCAATGATGATTTCGATTGCCCATAAACACGAATCGATACGAGATACCTGCACGCTCAGCACAACGAACCGAGAAACGACACATGCGGCCTGCTTTTCGATTTACTCATGAAGGACCACTGTTTGTACTGGCGGTAGCCATCGTTGCATCGCTTGCCGTACCTGCCTGGCAGTGGTCCATCACGCATGATGCCACTGACTCTACCATTCGCCGAATGTCGCGTCTCCTTCTCGGACCAGAACAATTCCTGTGCTATGGTTGCTTTGTCTGGGCCATCTTCATCCTTTGGACACGCTGGTGGGAAATGGGCAGACAACGTCGCCCATTCCAGCAGGAACTGTTGCCACCCGAAGAAGACTACCGCCTGCTGCCTGAAGATGCCCGCCTCTGGCAGCGTCGCATTCAACGTCAAACCCTCTCTAGCGGACAGCCAACGCTTCTCGGCCAACTTCTTGATTTGGCTCTGGGACGATTCGCCAGCAGCAGGCACCCAGCTGAGGTAGCAACTGCCGTTCGCGAAGCGGCAGACCTGGCTCAGAATCGGCTGGTCACCTCCATGTCGCTGGTGCAATACCTGGCGTGGGCTATTCCAGCACTAGGCTTTATTGGCACAGCTCGAGGCATGGGGCTGGCTCTGGCTGCTGCTCCCGCCCTGGGAAGTAATGAAGCTTTACAGCAATTCCTGGATCAAACCACTCGCAACCTGGGATTTACTTTTGACTGTACACTGGTGGCATTATCATTAAGCGTTGTACTGATGTTTTTCATCCATCTGCAGCAGCGTTCTGAAGAACATCTGGTACTGGATGCCCAGCAGTTCTGCCTGGAAAGGCTCCTCACCAAACTGGTCAACCTTGATCAGATGGTCATGGTCAGCAGTATGGATCGTTCCCTGGCTGCACCATTGCCCGAGATGCAGTTGCCTCCACCGGCTCCTCCGATTCCGGGGAACACAAGCATGGGCCGCGAGCAAAGGGTAACCCGCGATTTTGGTCACGGATTAGGTGGCTTGTCGTAACCTCTCACAAATGACATAACAAGTGTGAAGCGTTGCCGGTTAACGCTGCTCGAGGGGTTGCCATGCCTGATTGGCTTTTTGCACTGATCTCCCTTTCCGCGATGGAGATCATTCTCGGTATCGACAATATCATCTTCATCACCATCCTGGTGAGCAAGCTCCCACTAGAACAGCAGCGGTTCGCCCGTAACCTGGGGCTGCTTGCCGCCCTCGGCACTCGTCTCCTGCTGCTCTTCACGCTCGCCTGGCTCGCTGGCATGACTACGCCACTCTTCCACTGGTCCGATTTCGGAGTTCCCAAAAGCTGGCTCAAACCCAAAGTAACCGTTGAACTCGTCGAGAAGAAAGGGATGAAAGCCGAGATTACCGCCAAGGAAATACCCATGACCGAAGAACGGGCGGAGATGGAGTATCAGAACAAGAACGAGGTATCTCTGAGAGATCTCGTCCTCATCCTCGGCGGGCTGTTCCTTATTGTTAAAAGCACGATGGAGATTCACCACAAGTTTGCCGAGGCAGGCCGACATGAGGATGAGCCGAAGCCGGTGGGAAATTTCGCGATGGTGATCGCCCAGATTGCGGTGGTTGATATCGTGTTTTCGCTCGATTCGGTCATCACCGCAGTCGGCATGGCGAACCAGATCTGGGTGATGGTAACAGCCATGATTATCTCGATGGTGGTGATGGTCGTCTCCGCCGCACCGATTGGCGACTTCGTGTCCCGCAACCCCACCATGAAGATGCTGGCCCTCTCGTTTCTGATCCTCATCGGCGTGATGCTGCTCGTCGATGGCTTTGGCCAGCATATAGATCGCGGCTACGTCTACTTCGCCATGGGCTTTTCGGTGGTGGTCGAGTTTCTCAACCTGAGGTTACGGCGTTCACCCGCACCCTCCGCACCGTCGGCATAAACCCACTGGTTGCTCCCGCAGCTTCGCGAAACACACCACATCGGCTGAAGATGGGCTCCACTTCAGCCGATGCTGCGTTAGATACTTCATTTCAGGATCAACATGCCCACGGAAGCGAAAATAGGCCTGGTTGTTGGTATCGTGCTGACAATTGTGATGGCAATCTGCTTCAAGCCCGGTGAGACGAGTGCCGCCAAGCCTGTCGGGGCTTCGCCGGGACCAATTCAGGGCCAAACGACTGGCTTACGTCGATAAGTGATGCTCCGCAAACGAAAACATCCCTGATCATGTCAGGGATGTTTACGTTGATGGAGGGAGTTACTTCGGATCTTTGCCTTTACCCTTTCCCTTGCCTCGTTCAGCCATCTTGGCACGAGCCTTCTTGAATTCATCGAGAGTGATGGTACCATCCTTGTCAGCATCCATCATGGTGAACAGCCTGTCACCCAGACCAGCACCTTTGCCATTGCCACCTTTGCCCGCCTGTTTCAGCTTTTCCTGAACCGCTTCCTGAAACTTGGTGTACTCGTCCTTGGTCACCTTGCCATCACCATTGGCATCCATGCGCTTGAACATGGCTTCCGGGTCGCCCGCACCACGCTTGCCATTCTTGCCTTTACCCTTGTCATCATCATCCGCGACGACAACAGCCTGACAAAGAAGAAGAATAGCAACACCAGCGAGAGACAGATAGCTTTTCATCGAAAGGCTCCTTGTTGTGGGATGATACTGCATCCAACTCCATGAAGCCGATGAGGTTTCGCGGTGATTGATGATTTTCCTTAGGCTCTTGCGACTGAAGAGATGCAAGACATTCCCACCGCTGCCAGCCGGAGGCTGGCATACAGTGCGTTCCCAGCCCGGAGGCTGGGAACGAATCGCGATTACTGACCGCGTGCCAGTTCTTCTTCCATCTGCTTGCAGAACTCCGGGTTGGAGACATAGAGAGCCCCATCGATATTGATCGCACTCATCTCAGCCATGCCTGCCAGCAGTTTGACAGCACTGATCAGCTTCAGGTTGCGGAAGTTGACTTTGACCTTGCAGTCACGGGCTTTCTCAAGCATGCGGTTATCGAGGATGATCGAAATGCCCGAATCATCAGCCAGGGTCTGCAGGGCTTCTTCGAGATTGGTTTCCTTGCCATCGGAACCGTACGAGACTTGAATACGGGAGGCAGCATTCTGCAGATAGTCTTTCGGAACAATCACCAGCGTGCCTCGTCGAACCAGGAACGTGGACGGAACCGATTGATTGCCCACCCGAGTTTCGTCCAGCAATGTCTGGAGTACCACAGTGCTGGGCTGATTCGTCATACGAGGTAGAGTCAATTTCTGCTCACGATACTCGCTGAGCTTCATATCACCACCGAAATCACGATAGGCAGAGGAATCAATCACAGTGAGCAGTCCCAGTTCCTTTTCCATGAACCGCAGGTACTCCTCCAAAGGCAATTCTTGTTCAGTGACAGTCTGCCACTTATCGGAAGGCACTTTCAGTTTGCTCTGTGCTTCGATAGAGGAACTGGAGGTGGTCGTAGAGGAATCGTTCCCTTTGGTGTTTGTCTTCCTGGTTGCTGCTGCCGTCACCTTGGGACTTGCAGCAGTATTCTCTCCGCTGGCTTTCCCCTGGCCCCAGTAGCCCGCGACGTACCCCGAACCCGTCGCCAGGCTCGCGGCAACAACTAAACCCAGTGCCGTCAGTTTCAATTTGGTCATGAACATGGCTTGCGATGCTCCTTGTGCAAGTTGCAGTACGGATGCTGACGTAGCTGAAGCCAGCGTGGCCCCGAGGGCAGCCTGCATACCGAGGGTAACGGTAGCTTCAGCCAGGCTGGCCGATACCGTAGCTGGCGCCAATGCCGGCGCTAGTAGTGAAATGCTGGCCAGCGTGACGCCACGCTGGGTAAGGTTCTTCTGGAGCAACTCTTTCGCCCGCATCAGCCGACTGCTGACAGTGCCTTCAGGGCAACCCAACTGCCTGGCTGCTTCCGCCTTGCTCATCCCCTGCAAATGGCAAAGGATGAAAGCCGTGCGATAGACCTCAGGCAGACCGCTGATCTCTTCATCAATCAGCGGACGTAACTCCGACCAATCGTTCACTGCCATGGCGTCGCCCTCCTGCAGGGCTTCCAGATGCTCCTCAGCGAGTAGATTAACCTGCGGCCGGCGACTGCGGGCTTTCATGGCCACCCGACGAGCCACGCCATACAGCCAAGGCCCCAGTGGCCCGGCATGATGCAGCGTCGATGCCTTCTGGGCCAGCACCAGAAAGGTGGCTTGGAAGGCATCTTCCGCATCTTGCGTATGGCCGAGCATGCGCTGACACAGCCCCAACACCATCCCGCCATGCCGTTCCACCAGTTGCGTAAACGCAGCCTGACTCTTCTGTTTCAGAAAAGCAGACAACAGTTCCGCATCAGGCTGATGGCTGGTTTTGTGCTGAAAGACCTGCCAGAGCGTCTGCATGGTCATCACCTCGCTAACTACTACTGCCTGCAAGTGGCTCAGGTGGTCCAGGAAATGTTTGGAAAGTTGTTAATTCATGATTGCTGCTTGTTAGCTGGGAAACTTACAGCCAGCAACCATCAAATAAACACTCACTAATACTGTAATGCCTGCAACGCTTTGATGCGATCTTCAATAGGTGGATGGCTTGAGAACATAGAGCCAGAAAGAGCTGCAAACCGTTTGATCGGATTCACGATGTAGAGGTGGGCGGTGCCACGATTAGCTGTTTCCAGTTGCTCGGTATCATTCGAGAGCTTTCGCAGAGCATCAATCAAACCCTGCGGATTGCGAGTGAATTCGACCGCTGAAGCATCTGCCATGTATTCCCGTTTTCGACTAACAGCCAATTGAATGATCTGTGCCAGAATCGGGGCAATAATACTGAGTATGAATGCAAGCACCACCAATACAGCGATAATGATACCTGCAACACCAGGTTCGCTTCGTCGATTTCCGCTTTCGTCATTGCGGTAGCGGCTGGTGCCACCCCAGTGAGCACCACTGCGAAGGGCTCGCCAGAAGAAATCGGAAAGCATCACAATGACGCCTATCAGGACAGCCAGCAGCAGCATCAGCCGGATATCGTAGTTTCGAATATGTCCCATTTCATGGGCAAGCACACCTTGCAGCTCATCCCGTGTCAGCCGACTTCGCAGCCCCGTAGTAATGGCTACTATGCCGTTCTGTGGATCTCGACCAGTGGCAAAGGCATTCATCGCACTGTCGTTGATAAGAAATACCCGAGGCATCGGTACACCCGCTGCAATGGCTACCTCCTCCACCACATTGAAAAGCTCAGGATCATCACTGTGCCGAATCGGGTGGGCACCACTCACACCCAGCACTATGTTTTCGCCACCCAGGTATGCTGCTCCACAGAGAAGTGCTGCAACGATGGCAGCAATCACACCAACAATGCCCCCTGAATAAATCTCGTCCCAGGAAGCTCGACCGGTACTGAGGGAAAGGAAGGCAATGGCAAGGATGATCGCAAATGCAGCGACGAAAAGCACAAAGCAAAAGACCAGCACGAAACTGGCCCGTTTGTTCGCTGCGATCTGATCACGAAAGGTCGTCATTGCCATGTTGATCACCAGATTGTGGCCGGTCTCCCGACCGTGCCACACGGATTGACCGAAAGAGGTGAAGTGGCACGGTTACTTGACCGGCCACAACGACTTCAAGGTTTTATTAGAAAGAGACCTTGGGCGCCTGGTTGACAGCAGCAGCTTCTTCTGGAGCCACTTCGTAGAAGCCAACGGGAGTAAAACCCGTGAAGCCTGCAACCAGGTTGTTAGGGAATCGCATCAAGGCAGAATTGTACTTACCAACGCTGTCGTTGTAATGCTGGCGAGCGAAACCGATGCGATTCTCGGTGCTTTTAAGCTCTTCCTGCAGACCGAGGAAGTTGGTATTAGCCTTCAGATCAGGGTAGGCCTCGGAAAGAGCAAACAGTTGGCGCAGGGCACCACTAAGTTGGTTTTCTGCTGCAATCTGATTACCAATCCCTTGTGCACTGACAGCAGCATTGCGGGCCTGGATTACTTTCTCCAGGGTACCTTGCTCGTGCTTGGCATAACCTTTGACGGTCTCCACCAGATTGGGTATGAGATCATGACGACGCTTCAGCTGCACATCAATTTGAGCCCAGGCATTCGCAGTTTCTACGCGGCCATTTACCAAGCCGTTGTATATAGCGATGCCGATGAGTAGTGCCACCACGCCGATGCCGATAGCAATCCACATCCACGGTATCTCCTGCTTTACTTCTACAGCTTGTGCCAGGAGGAATAGTACAGACGATGCGAACATAGTAATCTCCAGTTGCTAGTCATGGAACTCTGGCATTATGGGCGTAAAGCTCAGCGATGTCTAGCAATGAATGTGTGAGTTGAGTAAGAATAGTTTGAAGCTGTTGGTTTATTCGTTGCTCGGACCGGGAGATTGCAGAGTGCCTGACGAAGGTGTGGAAGCACTGGCAAAGATGGTGCAGGACGCAGCAGCTGCGCGCCAACCTATCTACCCGGTTGGCGGAGGCACCCAAACACATCGCCTGGCGGATATCACCGAACCGGGCATCGTGATTAGTACCAGCAACATCACGCAGTTGATCGATTATCCACATGAAGACATGACCATCACCGTGCAAGCTGGTATGACCTTTGCCAACCTGCAACGTGAACTGGCCAGGCATCATCAGTCGTTACCGATAGATGTTCCCAATCCCGAACGTGCGACTGTCGGTGGCAGCATGGCTGCAAACATCTCTGGCCCTCGGAAGCTCGGGCATGGCAGCTGGCGAGATTATGTTCTCGGCATCAGTTGGATTAACGATCAGGGACAACTGGCCAAAGCAGGTGGCAGAGTCGTCAAAAATGTCGCAGGGTACGACTTCTGTAAACTCTTCTGCGGTTCACTTGGAACGCTGGGCATCATCACCCAGGTTACCATGAAAGTGAAACCGCTGGCTGAAAAAAGAATGATGGTGCAGTCGGTTGCACCAGACATCGCTGGACTATGTAACAAGCTACAGTTGCTTCCCATTCGCCCGACTGCTGTCACACTCCGACAAAAGAAAGGCCAGCAGGTACAGTTAGTAATCATGCTCGAAGACAACGCCGCTGCTGTCAATTGGTCGATTGAACAGATCAAGCAATCTGGATTGACCAGCGGAATCGAAGAGTACGATGGTGTGGCAGCTGATATGCAACTGAAGCGACTGCTTGATGAACAGGAATCCGCAAACAGCATTGTGGCCAGGGTTCAGCTATCACGCACTAAATGTGATTCGTTCCTGACATCCATTCAGAAGCAGTTGCAATTGATGCCATCGTGGTCCGTAGAGCCATTGATGGGTGTGTTCCACTGCGTATTGCCAGGCGAAGACCCGACATCGATCCAGGTGCTCTCCACATTGAAGCAACAGTCACATGATCATGACGGACTGATGACCATTCCCCGATTGCCAAATGGCTTACGATCAACACTCCAACCCTGGGGTGAACCCCGAGGTGATTGGGAGTTGATGCGAAAAGTCAAACTTGCTCTCGATCCACTCCAGATATTCCAGCGTCATCGTCACGAGATACTCCGCTAAACCTATGCCAGAACACCCGCTACCTACCGCGTCAAATAATCCCTTATCCATCGGTAAAGGCATTGATTACGAACTCTTTCTCGACTGCGTACACTGTGGCCTATGCACCGCTGCCTGCCCCACGTATGTGGAACTGGGCACCGAGATGGATTCACCCCGTGGCCGCATCTACCTGATGCGCGGCGTGGTGGATGGTCGCATTCCCCTCGATAACGATGTCAAGAAACATCTCGATCTGTGCCTGAATTGCCGGGCCTGCGAGACCGCCTGCCCCAGTGGAGTGCAGTATGGCAAGCTCATCGAACCCTTCCGCATCGATCTCGTGAAGAACAAGCTTGACAAGCAAACCCTGCCGTGGTGGCAACGATTTGTTGTCTTCAACATCTTCCCCTATGCCTGGCGCTCACGCCTTGCGTTGGCTCCTGCCAAGTTACTTCAATGGCTGCATCTTGATAAAGCCATGCTCAAGATCATGCCCCGTCGCATGAGACAGATGCAAGAGATTCTGCCCAAGCTGCGTTCACTGCCAGCCATCCCTGAATTCCTTCCAGCGGAAGGTCC
>CAYPJB010000168.1:0-9224 GCA_964410845.1 uncultured Bacteroidales bacterium
GGAACAACGACTAATTCTTGAACTTGATGGCGGACAGCATTCAACTCAGCAAGATTAAGATGAGAATCGAACTCAATACCTGGAGAGGGAAGCGTTCCTGGTGTTGCGGTTCTGGAATCATGTGGTGCTGGAGGATTGGGAAGTGGTAGAAGAGGTAATTTGGAGGGAGTTGCAGAACGGAACTAGTGCAGCGCAATTGCAGCCCCCTCACCCCTAACCCCTCTCCCGCGGAGGGGAGAGGGGAACCAGACTTACTTCACGGCGTTCAGCTTCACGTTCTCCAGGCTCAGTTCGCGGACATCCGTATCTTTCGTCACGGTGACGACGCGAATGGTGTGAGGAAGATCCAGGCCGTTGAAGCGGTTCCAGGTCTGAGTGTGAGCTTCGGCTTTTTCCAGCGAGCCATCTTTGGCCCAGTAGTGAACGGAGTACGTGCTGGGCAGGAACTTGCCATCTTCGGTCTTCTGGTTGGCCTGCACGGTGATGCTGAAACGAGTGCCATCCTGCACGCGGTTGACGACCATGATCTGCTCATCGCGGATGCGGTAGCTGGAGTGCAGTTCATCATTGAGCACATTGACCAGTCGGCCGAGCGGGTGCTTGTCGTCGTTGTCAGCAAAGGCACAGGGAGTCTTCATGGTCTGCGGGTTCTGCAGACGGTGTGAAACAGCCGAAGCGAGTATGCGTTTGGCCCAGCCAGCCTGGGGATTCTCCATATCACCAATGACAACCTTGCCCTTGGCATCCACTTGAACGGTGCCCTTGTACTCCTTGTTCTGGATGGTGACGATGAGGTCAGCAGTGAAGCCGGGGAAGTTCTGCATGTTGGATCGCGCCAGGCGAGCGTCGGCCAACAACTTGGTAGCTGCGGGGTTTTCGGTTTGTTTGGCAGTGTCGTCGCCAAGGACAAGCAGGGTGAGGAGGAGCAGGGACATGGGTTTCCTTTCGAAAAACTGGACCAGGTGTGGTGGCACAGGATTCACGCCACTCTTATTGAGACACAGTCTCATCACACCCAGCCTTAAAATAGAACGATGAACGATGGTGGCAAGTTATTCTTATACTTTTTTGTGAATTTAAATGTAAGTATATTGATGAACTAGCTTTACATCAAATTACTTGCACCAGGCCATGCGCATCTACAAGAATCAGAGAATCTGCTGAACTGCCTGAACTGCGAGTTAGAAATTCTCGCTATCTAGATAGACAGTGAAATTGCATTAAATAGATGCATCTTTCAAAGATCTTCCACCATCAGACAAGCTTGCATGGGGACAGCTCCCTGTGCAGGTTTGTCGTGCTGTAGCCACCGGCGAGTCGCCGGTGGGGGTTCTTGCGATGTGGATGTGTTCGCATTCATTCGTCGCGTGAGCCCCACCGGTCACTGCCCCTTGGCTAACAGACAGACTTCTCACTACGCTCCGGCGGGGTTGTCATCCACTAACATCGTGCGGCGGGGACCGATAGAATCGCCAACCATCGGGGCGGGAAGACGGAGGACGAACTTGGCGCCATGGCCTGGTTCGCTGTGGATGATGATGTCGCCGCCGTGTTCGCGGAGAATCTTGCGGGAGACAGCGAGGCCGAGGCCGGTGCCTTTCGAACCCTTGGTGGAAACGAAGGGCTTGAAGATGTTGGCCTGTATCTCCGGCGTAATGCCTGGGCCATTGTCCTGCACGATAAGCTGCGCCCACCGACCATTGGTTTCGAGTTGCGTGCTGACGGTGATCTTCGCATCACTCGTATCCAGCAAAGCATCGATAGCGTTGCTAACAATGTTGAGCAGGGCTTTGTGCAAGCCTTCGCTGTCGGCCTGGATGGGTTTAAGTTGCGGATCGAACTTCTTCTCGATGGTGATGTTGAAGTCTTTCGCCCGTCCTTCGACCAGTTCCACCACATCGTTGATGAGTGCAGTCAGATCGGTTTCTTCGAGGGTAGGCTCACGCTCTTTGGAGTAGCTGAGCATGTCCATCACCAGATCGTAGATGCGAACCTGGTTCTTCTCGAGAGTCTTCCAGCCTTGCAGCAGCAGCGTGCGGTTCTCTTCGTTGATTCCCAGCTTGAGCAGATCGGTACCGCTCTTGAGGCCCTGCAGGATGTTCTTGATGTGGTGACTGATGGCTGCGATGGTTTGGCCGACCGCAGCAAGCCGTTCCGACTGCATCATCGCCCGGTAGTAACGGGTATCTTCCAGCGCCAGCGCAGCCTGGTGAGCGATGGCAGCAGCTAACATCAAATGATCTTCGGTGAGCTTGGTAGTGCCAGTCGCTCCGGGGCCTTGTTGCTGAGCAATATCGGCAGCACTGGCTTTCACATCGAGATACAGCACACCGATGGTTTCATGACGGCCCTTCATCGGCACGCAGAGAGCTTCGCGTATCCCCTGCTCCTGCACACTGGGTGCCGGGCGGAAACGCTGATCGTGGGCAGCATCGGAGGTGAGCACGCCCAGCCCCTTCTGCAGCACATGATCCATGATCGTTTTGCTGATCGTAATCTTTTCCCGCTGTTCTTTCCCGGCCCGGAAGCGGACCGACTTGGCTTCGAAGTTGTCCCCTTCGAGACGCAACATGAAGCAGCCTCGATCGGCTTTGATGGTCTCAAAGATGAGTTCCATGATGCGATCGAGAAGCTGATCGTTATCGAGAATGTGACTGACCGCCTGCGTGGTCTGGTACATCACGCTCAAGTTAGCGAGGGCGTTGCGGAGCCAGGGATTGGAGCCTGCCTCGGTGGGTTTGGCAAGCAGACGGGCACCGGCGGTATCGCTGACGGTGCGAACGATGGCGGAGGGCACATCATCAGCAGGTCTGCCTACCAGATCAACTTCGACGGCGGGTTTCTTCGCAGAACCCTTATCCACATTGACAGTTTCATCGCTGACGGTGGTGGCCAGGAAGACCATCGTGCTCTGGCCGATGCGAATCTCATCGCCTGGCTTGACGACAGCGTCCTTGATCATCTTGCCGTTGAGGAAGGTGCCGTTGCTGGAACCGAGGTCGACGAGTTGATGAGTGCCGTTGGGGAGCAGCCGGAGTTCAGCATGGCGGCGGGAGGCTTCGGTATCGTGCAGACGGATAGCATTATTTGCTTCACGGCCCAAGCCTACGACGGCGGTGGACAACTCGAAACGTTTGCCTTCATCAGTGCCTGCGATCACATACAACGAAGCCACGCGGTATCCTGTCGAAGGGGTAACTTGCTCTGATGCCTGCGTTACACGATGGTATGCAGGCACGGTTAGCGTGAGTACACGCAAACCGTGGCACCCGACCGCATGACATCTTCGGTTCCAGTGCTTACAGTATTCTTATGGTTTTCCCCTGCGTCGTCTTCCGGTGAAACATGGCAAGCACAACACATGAGAATGAAGTGATATTGCAACTCAACCAGAAGCTGCTCGATGCGATTGCAAGCAAGGATTGGGGCACCTACACCCAGCTCACCGACAGTTCTCTCAGTTGCTTCGAACCGGAAGCCTGCGGCAACCTGGTGCATGGCATGCCCTTTCACCAGTTCTATTTTCAGCTTGGCGGGGGCTCACGGCCTGGAAATACCACCATGACTCAGCCCCATGTTCGCATATTGGGTGATGTGGCAGTGGTTTGTTATGTACGACTGATCCAAAGCGTGGGCGACAGCGGCCCGCAGACAATTGCTTTTGAAGAAACACGCGTCTGGCAGAAACAGAACGACCAATGGAAGCAGGTACACTTCCATCGGTCGGCAGTGAAACAGGCGTAGCGATTACTTCTTGTCTGCATCCACCTTCACGCCATCTTTCCCCGCCTCCACTTTGACGCCGGGGGCGTTTACTTTCACGCCCTCGCTGCCCACTTTGACTTTGACGCCGGGGGCGTTGACATCGACTTTGCCACAACCCGGAATGAGAATCAGGATAGTCAGTATGACGAATCGCAGCATGGTAACTCCCCCAATAAAGAGACTTGTCTCATCATCGTATGATAAACCACGCTGCAACGGCAACATAACAGCAACTCCCAACTACAACGCTGGATGCTCAGCATAGCGCAGTTGCTATCAAATATCACCTCTTTGTCCAGTTGTCAGATCACACAGGCAGCGGATCGCTGCAAATAGATACTTGCCACATTTTTATCGCGCAAAGATTGACAGTGTGACACACATCTGTCAAGGTGACAGCGTGATGTCAATCACAGTCGAACGCGTAGTTTCGACATTATAAATGGGTATCGTTTGTCAACGAGGAGTGCATCATGCGAGTCAATCTTCGCGCCGCTGGCAAGAATCGTTTCCAACCTCACCTGGAAGCTCTGGAAGACCGCCAGGTTCCAGCCGTCATGTTCAACGCATTCAATATCTGGCAAAAGGGTGCCACGTTATTCATGCAAGGGACCAATTCAGCAGACTATGCAAACATCATCGATCTTGGCAATGGTACGTTTAGCGTTGAACAGTACAACAAGCCTATCGTTCAATACTCAGGCGTGAATAACATTCGCATCCGCGCTCACGGTGGTGATGACGTCGTCAACTACTCTGTTGACAACAAGATGATGGGCACCCCCAAGATTCGGGTAGACGTTGACCTCGGCTCAGGCAATGACAGCTTTGACGCAGACATCAATGGCTACGACACCCTGACTGCTGCTGCAGCAGCCCCCATGGCTCCTTGTGAATACGAATTCAACGTGGATGGCGGCTCCGGCAAAGATGACATCTACCTGGGCTTCCTGGCTGATCTTCATTCAGGTGATCGTCTTCGCGTCAGGCTCAACGGTCAGTCAGGTGACGACAATGTCCAGTTCCGTTACGGTGGCAGCAACTATGGCGGCAAGATCCACGCCGACGTGTTCGGTGGCTCCGGGAATGACAATGCGAGCGCGTATCTCGGCAGCGCCAGCTCGCATGGCTACAACGCGGGGTCCATCCAGGTGGATGTCGGCGGCGAGTCCGGCAACGACAACGTCTTCTTCGGGTTTGAAAGCTACGGCAGCGGTTCTGGCACCGGCCTTGACGGGTACACCTATGAAAATGCAGGCGAACTGAAAGTGCGCATGCGGGGCGGTTCAGGCAACGATAATATCGGTGTCGGGCTTGGTGAATATGCCTCCCTGTACAACACCGGCATGGTCAAGTTCGCCATCGACGGTGGCGCCGGCAAGGATGACATCAATGTTGGTACTTCCAGCATGATGAACTCTAACGTGGGCACCAGCAGTTCACCTCTGGTCAACAATGGCAGCATCGACCTGAGCATTGAAGGGGGCAGCAATAAGGACAATATCAACGTCGAGACGCTTCTCGCTGCAGACACTGCAGATGCCTACTTCCGCGTTCGGGTGAAAGGCGAAGGCAACTCCGATACCATCCGCCTGGCTGCCTACCCAGGTTATATGACCTTGGGCAAAACCGTGGCCCAGGTCAAAGCTGGCCCGATGGATTACGTTTGGGTTACTCCGAATGTCCAGGTACAGGGTGCCCGCAGCAGCCGCATTACTTACCTGCCTCTGTAACCAGGTTGTGAACTGACTGACCAACACGGAGATTGCCTGATGGCAATCTCCGTTTGCATGTAGGCTCCGGCGACTCGCCGGGGACTATACGCAATCATTAATTACACCATCTCTTCGATGCTGTACATCAACCGATCGATGTGCGATTCGTCGGTTTTGGGGTTGAAGAACACCGCTTTCCACGCAGGCAGTGCCACGCCATGTGGATGATAGCCCATGCTGGTGGTAAAGCTGAGGCGGGCATCTCTGGTGGGGTCGATCACCTTCTCACGTTTGTCATACATGCGGCGAATCTCAGCGAAATAACGCTCCACCTTATCAGGTGGCAACTGCCCCGCTACCAGTCTTTCAAAGATCTCTCGAGCATTCCGCCCCTTGGGCAGCACCCAGAAACAGACGCTCGGCCCCACGGTGCCGGCATTGAGCACCTGGCAGTATTCGAGCTTGCTCAGCCGTTCTTTCAGGATGTGGGCCAGTTCCAGTGCCCGCACTACCAGCAGTTGCCAGCCTTCCAACCCCATGCCATTCAGCGAGGCCATCACCGTGTAAGGCCCCAGCCCGGGACGAGAGCATTCGAGCGTGAAGAGGGCGGGATCACGCCGTGCATCGGCATCAGGAAAATAGGGCGTATCGGAAACAGAACGTGACAGGTACTTGAGATCACTGCGATGATTGACGATGAAAGCACTGCTCGGATAGTGGCCCCAACCCATCTTGTGGAAATCAACTGCGATGGAGTCTGCAGCTCGCAATCCCTGGTTCAGCCGTTTGACCGTCTGGATCAGCGGAATCATTGTTGGCGAGAAGCGATGCGGGTTTTTCTCAGTGTCATAATCGCTGAGGAAACTCGTCACCCAGCCGACCGCTGCATCCACATGTAGTTGTGGTGCAGGCTGGTTGTACTTCTTCGCGTGCAGGTGAATGATCGTGCGTATGGTTTCGATGTTGTCGATGCCGAAGGCATCGGTGGTACCAAAGGTGGCGACAACATACGCCACTTTGATGTTCTGTGAGTAGAGTTCGTCGAGCTTATCAGTCAGTAGATCGAGCCGCATTGCGAGGTTGCCATCAGTAGGGATGGCATGCAGGTGCTGGGTGCCCAGGCCGAGCCAGCCAGCGATGGTCTGGTTGCAGTAGTGCGAAGCCTGCGAGACGATGCCCGCCAGCTTCTCGCCACCCAGGCCACGATGCATCGCCCCAGGCAGCACCTTCTCGATGCCGATGCGGGCCCCATACATATTGGAGATGGTGCCTCCCATCGTGAACACGCCCCACGGGTCGTTCGTGTGATAGAAAAGCAGGTTGGCGAGCGCGGTGATGGCCTTCACTTCGAGTTCGTTCGACCGCTGGCTGTAGGTGTCGGTGCAAAGGTTGGGATTCTTCAGCAGGCAAGCCAGCGCCCCGATCAGCGAAGCATTGTTGGCCGGACCTCGCACGTTCTCCAGATGCAGGGGCGACGACCAGCCATCGGTGCCCCAGAAGAAGGGGAAGATCGCATCGCGAGCATCCTTCAAGTTGCCCGGCAACACATGAATCTCCGGGTTCACCTGGGCTGTGTCGTAGTTCTGCGACATCAGATGCCCGGGCGGAAGCGTTTCCTCAGCCGCTGCCGCACGAAGCAACTCCTGAAAGATGTTGGAGATGCTTTGCGTATCGCAGGAAAAGAAGGTCTTCACAAGGTGATCATACTTCTGGCGATCCATGGAGAGCTTTCAGTGGAGAGTGTTTGTCATGCTTACGTAGTTGTGGCACTGTTTTCGGTACTCCGAAAGCAGTGCAAGTCACGCGAAGACAACGCATGAACCACCACTGCTTTGTGAGTACACAAAACAGTGCCACACAATAATAATGTGGGAACTTCGCTTTCATTCATTCAGCTATTATGATGGGCAAACCAGTTCCTGACAGGAGCATTCGATGGCTTATGATGCAGATGTCCTCATCGTCGGTGCCGGCCTTGCTGGCCTTGTCGCTGCTGCCGAAGTGGCTGATGCTGGCAAGAAGGTCATCGTTGTTGATCAGGAAGGCGAGCAGAACCTCGGCGGGCAGGCATTCTGGTCGTTCGGCGGGCTCTTCTTGGTCGATACTCCCGAACAGCGTCGGTGTGGCATCCGCGATTCTGTCGAACTGGCTCTCGAAGACTGGATGGGCACGGCGGGGTTCGACCGTCCCGAAGACTATTGGCCGAGGAAATGGGCCGAAGCTTACGTCCATTTCGCTGCAACCGAGAAGCGTTCCTGGCTACGGCAGCAAGGCATGAAGTGGTTCCCCATTGTTGGTTGGGCCGAGCGGGGCGGTTACGGTGGCGTTGGGCATGGCAACTCGGTGCCTCGCTTCCATGTCACCTGGGGCACGGGGCCGGGAGTGCTGGAGCCTTTCGTTCGCCGTTGTCGCGAAGCAGAGAAGAAGGGGCTGCTGACATTCAAGTTCCGACATCAGGTGGATGAACTGCTCGTCACCAACCGGGCAGTCGATGGCATCCGGGGCAAGGTGCTGGCTGCCAGCGATGTCGAACGGGGGGCAAAGAGTTCGCGCGATGTCGTGGGCGACTTCGAACTGCACGCCTCTCACATCATCGTCGCATCGGGTGGCATCGGTGGGAACCTCGATCTCGTTCGTCAGAACTGGCCCGCTCGACTTGGTAAACCACCGGGGTTCATGGTGCAGGGCGTGCCTGACCATGTCGATGGCCGCATGCTGGGCATCACCGAACGGGCGGGGGCCCGGCTCATCAACCGCGACCGCATGTGGCACTACACCGAAGGCCTGCGGAACTGGAATCCCATCTGGACTCGGCATGGCATCCGCATTCTGCCCGGCCCCTCGTCCCTCTGGCTCGACGCCACCGGCCAACGCCTGCCCCCGCCCCTCTTCCCCGGCTTCGATACGCTAGGCACCCTCGACTACCTCCTCAAAACCGGCCACGACCATAGCTGGTTCATCCTCAACCAGTCGATCATCAAAAAAGAGTTCGCCCTCTCCGGCTCTGAACAAAACCCCGACCTTACCAACAAGAGTTGGACCGCCACGTTGAAACGTGCCGTGAGCAAACGTGCCACCGGCCCCGTCGAAGCCTTCAAGGAACATGGCGAAGACTTCGTGGTACGAACCAACTTGAAAGAACTGGTTGAAGGCATGAACGCCCTCACGCCGTCACCACTGCTGGAGTATACCGTGGTTGAACGAGAAGTGCTGACAAGAGATCGACAACTGAACAACAAGTTCGGCAAAGACCTGCAGATCGCCGCCATCCGGCAGGCAAGAAACTACTTCGGCGACAAGCTGATTAGAACGGCCAAACCCTGCCGCATCCTCGATGAAAAACACGGTCCCCTGATTGCAGTGAAGCTCAACATCCTGACCAGAAAGACCCTCGGCGGTCTGGAGACCGATCTCTGTGCCAGAGTGTTCGGGAAAGATGGGAACATAATCCCCGGCTTATACGCCGTCGGCGAAGCCGCCGGCTTCGGCGGCGGTGGCGTGCATGGCTACCGTTCACTGGAAGGCAGCTTCCTGGGGGGATGTATTTTCTCGGGGAGGACGGCGGGACGGAGTGCGGTGACGTGAGAGAACTATATGGGCACTACGAAGGTCCATATCGTTCCGCAGCACGGGCGCGAGCACGCTGGGCCTCCACCTCGCGATCGCGCGGTTCCGCGCTGGTGACCAGCGAATCCAGCAGTTTGCGGGCGGCATGGGACACTTCACTCACCGCCTGATGGAACG
>CAYPJB010000169.1:0-9215 GCA_964410845.1 uncultured Bacteroidales bacterium
CCGATTTCAACGATGCTGTTCTATGGTTGATCAAGATTGGTAGCCACCGGCGAGTCGCCGGTGGGGGTTCGTGCGATGCTGATAGGTCAATGCAACATGACGCTCAACATCGCGAGAGCTTCCCCCCGTCATTGACGGGGGGCTATTGTGCGTTCAGAAGTATTACGCGCAAGTCCATCACGTTGGTTTCGGTCAATCCCGTGCGGAAGAGGCTTTTCGTCGCATCGAAGAACGGGTAGGCATCGTGGTTATCGAGATTGGTCTGCGGAGTGAGTTGCTTTTTTTTCGCGGCATCGAGCACTGCACTATCGGCAAAAGCACCGGCGGCGTCGGTGGGGCCATCTTCGCCATCGGTGCCGGCGAAGAGGGCGGTGATGCCTTTCCAGGCTTTTCGATCGTGATGGAGCAGTGCATCCAGTTGCAGCAGGAATGCCAGGGCGAAGGACTGGTTTCGGCCACCCTTGCCTGGGTTGCTGGGAAGCTTGACAGTCGATTCACCACCGCTGAGCAGGCAGAGGGGTTGCTCGCGATCCTGGCTAATGACTTGATCAGCAAAGTACGCAGCCTGGGTGAGCGTATCGTGTTCGCGCTGGTCGGCGTACTCAATCACCTGGTAGCCTAGCTTCTCGGCATGCCTGGCAGCGGCATCGATGGCTTTCTGATTGCTGGCTACCAGTCGATGCAGCAGTTGAGGTTCCGGAGCTGGTGCAGCCTTCAGCGTTTCAGGCTTCATGCCGACGACTCCCGCCTGCAGATAATCCATGACGCTGCCTGGTACCTTCTCGAGCAGTTTCTTCTGGCGCAACACCAGCATGGCACTGTGAAAGGTAGTGGGATCCACTGCGGTGGGGCCGGAGGCAATCACATCGAGCGGGTCGCCAATGACATCAGAGATGATCAAGCTGATCAGTTGCCTGGTGGGATGTTTGGCAAAGCAGCGGGCAGCCAGTTGGCCCCCTTTGAAATGGGAGAGGTGCTTGCGAACGGTATTGAGTTCGCGAATGCTGGCCCCGGCTCCCGAGAGTTGTTTGCTGACGTTCAGCTTGTCTTCGAGCGGAACCGTGGGGGCACATAGTATGGCGGAACCACCACCAGAGATGAGGCACAGGACGATGACATCGGAAGGTGCGTCATCCAGGAGTTTGAGCATCGCTTCCGTGCCGGCCACCGCCTCGGGAGTCGGAAAGTTGAACCCCGGCGGCCGGGCGGGATGAAGATGGATGCATTGCAGCTTATCGGGGGAAGAGCCTTCGGGAACATTCACCCAGCCGGTGATGTGAGAAGGCGGGATTCGTTGCTGCAGCAGAAAGCGTTCGGTGGCCTGGGCCATGGCAGCGCCGGCCTTGCCACCGCCGATGACGAGGTAGCGGCGCTGGGGGCTCCAGTTGCCACACGTCTTCCGCAGTTGTTCCAGTTCCGCGGGGATGCAGTGGCTCGGCTGAACCGCTGCAACGCCTGCCCGCCAGATGGCTTCCGCCTGTTTTCGTCCTGAATCGTGCATGTTGTGCTTGGTTTACCATCTGGAGGGGGGAGAATCTAGCCGGAAGTGCCCCAGCTTGACCATGACAAGCTGAAGAAGTTGGTTTACAATCAGCCACTATACCCAGGTGTGGCAGGTTGTTCGATCTGCCACAGGGTTGAGCTGAGTACAGCACAATCCTGCCACCAATTTGCATGATGGAGTCTGTAGTGCCTCTCCCTCGCGTGTTCGTCACTCGCCGTATTCCTGAAGCAGGCTTACAGCTACTTGCAGGCAAGTGCGATATTGATCTCTGGCCCGAGCCGCTACCTCCACCATATGAAACGTTGATCGCTCGAGCCAAGCCCTGCCAGGGTATCCTAAGCCTTTTGACCGACAAGATCGACAGCAACTTCCTCGATGCCTGCCCTGATCTCAAGGTCGTTAGTAACTTCGCGGTGGGGTACAACAATATTGATGTGCCTGCTGCCACGGCACGCAAAATCAAGGTGGGGAACACTCCCGGCGTGCTGACCGAAGCGACTGCTGACATTGCCTTCTGTCTGATGATCGGGGCTGCCCGTCGTCTGGTTGAAGGGCATCTGTACTCAGGCTCCGGCGCCTGGAAAACCTGGGAACCTCTGGGGCACATCGGCCTCGATCTCGTGGGCAAAACCATCGGCATCGTCGGCATGGGACGCATAGGCTATGCGATGGCCAAGCGCTGTCACGGCGGATGGGGCATGAAGGTGCTCTACGTCAACATCGACCGCAACGAAGCTGCTGAACGCGACTTCGGCGCCACCCGCGTTGAACTCGATCAACTGCTGGCAGAAAGTGATTTCGTTTCGGTGCATACCGATCTGAACCCCAGCACCAAACATCTCTTCAACGCTCAACGATTCAAGCAGATGAAGAAGACAGCGGTGTTCATCAACACTGCTCGCGGACCCATCCATGTCGAAAAGGATCTCTATCAAGCCTTGAAGAATGGCGACATCTTCGCAGCAGGTCTCGATGTGACTGATCCTGAACCGCCAGATGCGAACGATCCGATATTGAAGCTGCCGAACATCATCGTCGCTCCACACATTGCGAGTGCCACGGTGCAAACCCGCAATGCGATGGCGACCATCGCTGCAGAAAACTTACTGGCAGGCCTTGCTGGTCAGCCGCTCCGTCATTGTGTGAATCCGTAAGGGAGTCTCGAAAGTGAAACGCTATTTCGCTGCCAGTCTTGTTGCTCTTCTGGTAAGTGCTGCGCTCGTACAGGCACAGCCACCTGGCCTGACGAAGGAAGGCGATGGCTACCGCCATGAACCCAGCAAAAGTTCGGTGAAGGTTTCGAAAGAGTGGGAAGAAGTAGACACCAGGAATGTCGTTCGCCAATCGCACCTGGCGCTTCGCAAGGCTTTCGGTGGCATCGACGTCACCATTACCTGGACTAAACTGCAGGACCTCAAGTTTGATGAAGCCATCGAACTGGAGCTGAATCAGCTCATCCAGACTTATGGGAAAGACAAAGTAACGAAGAAAGAACCGATCACTATTGAGAATAAGTCTGTATCTGTCATCGAGTTAGGTGAAGGGCCAGACCGTAATGGCAAGCAGGTAGGCGTGGTTTATCTGTTCGATGCGGGTCCCGATGCGAAAGATCGCTGGAAAGTAAAATTGAGGGCAATCGTGGATAAAAGCAAAACCAACCCCGCTGAAGCTATGAAAACGGTTTCCGATTTATTGAGACAATTCCAGTGGTAAGGGAAATCGACTTTTGTTATGATGAGTCTTCACACTACGCCGTCCCATCGTAGTTGGATTAACCCCAACAAGCCTGTATTCGTAGGTGCAGTATGCAGAAGTCCTTAGTCGCTATCGGCGGGACAAACCATGGAAAGGTTGTTCCGGTGATCGTAAATGAATTCCGCATCGGCCGTGATGCGATGTGTCATTTACGACCAGCCAGTACGGACATCAGCCGTCTCCATTGTGCAATTGTCACACATCCCGATGGACGAGTTTTTCTTCGGGATTACGGTGGCAACAATGGCACTGTCGTCAATCAGCGTTTTTTGATTGGTGGCGAGTATGAGGTGAAGGATGGAGACTTGCTCGAAATCGGGCCACTCGTCTTTCGCTTCCATTGCCAGGGCGAAGCCACCTCGACCGTTTCAGCATCGGTGACAAAAACTTCCGCGATGTCGCCAGCACAGCAAGGCGTTCGCGCTCCGGTGCCACCACCGCTGCCTCGTCCGATCCTGCCCGGGTTGACGACGATCTCATCCGTGCCTCGCTATCACCGCGAAGAATCGGCACTCGAGACGACTCCCGATTTCCTGTCGGAGAGCAACATCTTTTCCATTCGAGGCGATGATGGCCTGGATGACCTGTTGATGGAGCCACACGCTCAGCAAGGTCGTCGTGGTGTCGATGCTGGTCCCAAACTGGTGCATGACTAAGGTCTGACAGCTTAGTATCAAGTTATAACTCCTTCTTCGTCGATTCAGACGGAGAAGGAGTTGCTGCATGAAGGGCTGTTATTTCATTTTGCTTGCTGCTGTTGCTTCGCTGGGTTGCCTATCTCCCCTGACTGACCGTCTCGATGCGATGCAGAGCGAGCTGAATCGCGTGAATACTCAGTTGGCTGATACCAACAAGCAGTTGGAAAGAGCCAATGCTCAGCTCGAGAAGGTCGAAGTGGGCGTTCGCCGGATGAATGGCGGAAATGGAAACGAGTAATTACAGGCTGGTCAGTTGTCGTTGCTGTTCGGTAATCAGGTCGATACCCACTTTACCTAGACGCAGCATTTCCTGCAGTTGTTCGGGATCGAAAGTCGCTTCTTCTCCGCCTGCCTGCACTTCGACGAGTCTGCCGGAACCAGTCATGACCAGGTTCAAATCAACGTCAGCATCCCGGTCTTCCACATAGTTCAGATCCAGCAGGGATTCATCATTGAGCAGCCCAACGCTGACAGCGGCGACGCTGTCGGTGAGAATTTCCCTGGGTACGAAGCCATACTTGCTGGCGGTTCGGTGCAGGGCTTGATGGATGGCGATCCATGCTCCACTGATGGCAGTGACACGGGTGCCACCGTCGGCCTGGAGCACGTCGCAGTCGACCCAGAGGGTGCGTTCGCCCAGCTTGTCGAGATTGGTGACGGCTCGCAGGCTGCGTCCGATGAGCCGCTGAATTTCGACACTGCGGCCATCGACTTTGCCTGAACGATCGCGTGCTTTCCGTCCCACAGTAGATCCGGGCAGCATGCTGTATTCGGCGGTGAGCCAGCCCTGCCCTTTGCCAACGAGGAAATCCGGTACGTTGGGGTCGATGCTGCAGGTACAGAGCACAATCGTGTTACCCAGTTGGGCCAGTACCCGACCTGAGGCGAAGCCTGGAGCATCAGTGCGGAACGACAGGGGACGGAGTTCTTCAGGCAGGCGACCATCGTGACGAGGCATAGGGCTCTCTTTCGGAAAGATTCAGCAGCAGTTCATCAACTGCAAGCTATGCTATACTACAGCCTGCCCGATGCCTTGAGCCAAATAGTTCATGCGAATGAACGAATAGCTCAATGGAGCAATGTCATGGAGAAGGAGAACACTGTCACGTCGAATGCCTTGAGCCTGGCACCTCAGCCAGTTGCTTCCAGCAGTTCCGTGCCTGTGCTGCTTCTGGAAGACCGGGTTCAACGGCTGGAACAGGCCGTGGCAGCTTTGACAGAACTGCAACACTGGGACGATGAGCCTGCGCAGGTATCGCGACGACTTACCAGTGAACCGGAGCCTGTCCGGGCCACGCCGATCCCTCCACCACCAACTGCATCGCTGGCAGACTTCGCGCTGCCGCCACTGGGAACTGCTTCCCGCCAGACGACTCCCAACGCGTTCACTAATATTCTGCAGCCCGTGAAAGCGGTGCTGCCCATGACCGCTTCGCTGGTCAATCGGGTGCTTCCTGCATCGTCACTCTGGCGTGATCTCTGGTGGGACGTTCTCACCTTCTGGCGGATGATGCGCGATCCCTTCTACCCGAAGACAACCTCGTTCAGGATCGTTCCGCTTTTTGCAGTCTTCTACATCACCATCTGGCCATGGTTCAGCACCTGGGGGGGCATCCTGGGAACGATCATGAGCTACGTGGTCAATACCGTCGTGCTCTACATTGCGTTCAAAGTGATACAGCGTGAACTGCGACGGTATTACGACTTTGCTGAAAAGTATCACCGGTAGCGTTTGCAATTGCATGGTGGGGCGAGCTTGGTTTCGCACGCCTTCTTCTGACATGCAGCTTTAACGCTCGACCCAGCCTACTTTGTTTGGCTGATCAGGTTTACGCGAGCCATTCTGGCGTGATGAGGAAGACCAACTCGCCTTCTGACTTGCGAGGCGAGGCTTCGCACTCGACACAAGCCAGGCCACTCTTGGCCATCTTGACATACGCTTCCTTATCGCCAATGAGATAGGCGATGTGCTCGCCCAGGTCTGGGCTGTGGCCGACGAGCAGAACGGAATTCACTTCCAGAGTCCGTAAATACTTGATCAGCTTCTTGGTCGATCCACCTGGAGCGAGCAGATCAAGATCATTGGCTTCCGCTGCGGTGCGGTCGAGCAGTGTCAGAAGACTTTCGGCAGTTTCACGACAACGCTGCAAGGGACTGGTGAGGACGAGATCAAAGGTCAACCCTACTTTGGTGACAGCCAGAGAAAGCCGTTGAACTTGAGCTTTGCCTTCGTCCGAAAGCGGACGCTCTTCATCACAGTGAATGGTTTCGCCATTCTCAGGCAGCGCATCAGCATGGCGAAGGAAGTAGATTTTCATGGTGCATTCTCAAGTGGTGTAGTTGAATTTTAATGTTCTTCCGCATGGTGCCAAGAGAAACCCGGCAGAACCTGTGAGAAGTTAATATATCACGTTGGTAGAATCGTCGCGAAAAGCGAGGGTAACCCCATGACTCGATCTGCCTTGCTGGAACTGGCCACCCGGGCGCGTGCGTTCGCAAAGTGTCAGTACTCGGGCTTCGCCGTAGGGGCGGCATTATTGACCAAAGAAGGGCAAATCTTTACCGGTTGCAACATCGAGAATGCCAGCTATGGGCTTACTATTTGCGCCGAGCGGGTAGCACTCCTCAAAGCACTGTCCGAAGGAGCGACAACCTTCACAAAAATCGCCGTTGTGACCGCTGCTGAGACACTCACGCCGCCATGTGGCCCCTGCAGGCAACTCCTCTGGGAGTATACAGGCAACATTCAGGTGATTATTGGCAACATAAAGAAGAAAAACACTGTCTACCTGTTGAGCGACCTTTTTCCTCATCCCTTCGACGCTGGCAATCTCACAGGCCTGGCGAATCAAAAATAGAGCAACCAGAAGTTGCTTCCTGACGAAGATTCCGGATCAACAGGAATCGAACATGGATACCTTCGAAAACGCGAGCCCGCCCCAGGAACAACCCGACATGGTCATCGCCCAGTGCTGGGAATGTGGCACGGTTGCCCTCTGCTATGAACATCTGGTTTGCTGTACTGGCACCAGGTTTCATACCTGCCCAGGTTGCAGACAACGCATCGAGCAACGCTCTTGAGTAGCTGTGATCTGCCACGAAGTACCAATCTGAACGACAACAGGTACATCAGATCTACCTGTTTTCGCTGGCACCCTCTATCAAGCCCGTTCAACTTGGATATCATGGGCATAGTTGGCAGCAAAAAATCACGTGGTGAAGGAGATTCTTCTCATGGCAACTGCTGAAGTTCCCAGTCGTTTCAGTGATGTCGCAAAATACATTCTTCACCCTACCGACTTTTCGCCTGCATCTGATCTCGCGTTTGCCCATGCGCTGCGCCTCGCTCTCCATAACAAGGCCCGACTGATCATCATGCACGTCGGCGAAAAGAAAGACGTCGATTGGGACAGTTTCCCATCAGTACGTGAGACCCTGCAACGATGGGGCTTGCTGGAAGAAGGCGCCCGGCGAGCAGACGTGGTGAAACTCGGCATCGAGATTGAGAAGATCAATGTGTTCGATGCCGACGTGGCTGATGCCATTGCAGGTTACCTGGTGAAGCGGCCTGTCGATATGCTGGTGCTGGCTACAGAACCCCGTACCGGGCTGGCGAGTTGGATCAAGCCATCCACCGCAGTGCAAGCGTCACGCAAGATGGCTGTGCCTACACTTTTCGTACCTGCTGGTACCCATGGCTGTGTTTCGCTGGAGAACGGCAAAGTCACCATGGAACAGGTGTTGATCCCTGTCGACCATGTTCCACCAGTGGGTGGAGCCATTGAACGAGGCTTGCGGGCGATCACCGGTTTTGGCGATGCCCAGTCACGCTTGACACTTCTGCACGTCGGTCCCGAATCAGAGTTTCCCGAAGTTCATGTTCCCACCGGTCCGTGGAACATCGTGCGAAGCTGCCGGCAGGGAAATCCCGTCACGGAAATCCTGGCAGCAGCAGAAGAAAGCAACGCTAACCTGCTGATCATGGTGACCAAGGGCACGGAAGGTTTTCTTGATATGCTGCGGGGTACGACGACGGAGCAGGTACTGCGCAATGTTCACTGTCCGGTTCTGTCTATCCCAGCTCATTTTTAGATCAGATGCGGCTACTACCACTTCAAGATTAGATAATACCATGCCATCGACACGTTCAACTCCTCAACCCAAGCTTTCCGCCATTCTCTCCAGCACGATACACGACATTCCCGTCTGGGCACGCACCCTGGTGGTGATAGCCGGCCTGGCGGGAGTGGTCGTTATCATTGTTGGCAGCTTGATCGGCCGCACTGAACAGACGATCGAGGTGGATAAACTCTTGCACTTTGGTGGATACACCACCCTGGCAACCATCTTCGTACTCGGGCTGCGTCCCTCACTGTACCTGACAGGACTATTCCTTCTGGCGGCACTCAGCATAGCCATTGAGTTCATTCAGCCGCTCACTGGTCGTTCTTTCGACACCGGCGACATGGCTGCCAACCTCATTGGGATCGTGACTGGATTGGGCCTGGGTCTGATTTTACGCATTGCGGGCCGGGTGGTGACGACGCAGTTGAAACAGGCCCGCTTGCGCAAGCAGCGACGATCCTATTCGAAAGGCTCCATCCTTCTGAAACAAGGCGCCCCCATCACCAGGTTCATGGTGATCGAGCGAGGCCAGGTGCAGTTAAGCAGAGAAGTGAATGGCCAGCGACAGATACTGGGTGTCATGGGGCCTGGAGAGATTATTGGGCTGCTCGGGGTGGTCCAGTCTCAACCGCAGTATGCCACCGTGGAAGCACTTGAGGAAACCATTGCCTACAGCCTTGAGATGAGCGACCTGACAGACTCCTCTGAAGAGGCCTTCGAGCCGGTAACGGTGGTGTTGCAAGCCATGGCCCGACAAATACGCGAACTCGCCGACCGAGTTGTCGCATCTGACAAGCCATTGGCATAAGCCTTGAGCTTTAGTGGGCCCAACGACTGCGTGACAGGACACGATTTCTCTGTATTTTCTCAAGTCAATCCACATCTCACTGTCGAGGTGAGCTGATGGCATTTCTGGCACTGTTGTTACATCCCATACAGCCTGCACGTTGAGTACGGAATCGGCATCATTGCTATAACCGATAGTTGCAAACCCTCTCACATACTCCGCAAATCGACGATAACAGGCACAGCCGGTCTGCTGTTCAGGATGAGCAGCGCATGCGGTGCGTAACGGAGTACATTGATGTCACCAAAAACCCTCTCTTTAGCCGGTATTTCTACTGCACTGTTGT
>CAYPJB010000170.1:0-9173 GCA_964410845.1 uncultured Bacteroidales bacterium
TTCCGCCCGAATGCCTTCCAGTGCTCCCGGGATAAAAGCTTTCATTTCTTCCTTAAGCAGCTTTCCAAGGTGATACCCCATGGCGTAGGGTGTGCCCCTGACGACTATCATGGGCAATTTGATATCGCCATCACCAACCGTGGTTCGTACTCCTGAGCCGAGGTTGATATCAGGGCGGGCAAACAGTTGTTCCGATGGCTTCGTCGAAGCCTGACTTTGAATGGTGGTTGATTTG
The DNA here is from genome assembly GCA_964410845.1 of uncultured Bacteroidales bacterium. Lineage (GTDB taxonomy): Bacteria > Planctomycetota > Planctomycetia > Gemmatales > HRBIN36 > JAEUIE01. The sequence goes on from CAYPJB010000170.1 coordinate 236, forward strand.
TCGTCGCCGGTGGCGGAAGTCACCCAGGCGAGACCGAGGAGTAGGCCAGCTAGGCCTGCGCGAGAGAGGATAGTTTTCATAGTGAAGGCATCTTACCATTCGTCTTGCTGCGATGCCAGCAGGATACCTACCGTCTGCCAGCAAAGGAAATCTCAATAAACTTGTGTCACGAACTGACACATGGTACACCAGTGCCATGAAACTCATTTCGACATATGATGTCCGCGACTGGTATTTGCAGGCTCAGGATCTGTCTTCATTCACCAAATCCATAGGTTTTGCTGAGACGGACAACGATGCTGCATGGGAACTATACCTTCCCATTCATTTGCAAGTGACGATCGAGTGTTTAGCGAAGGAACACCTGGGGTCAGTGCCTCCTGATGTCTTCAACTCCATTTCGTTCTACAGCCTTTGCAAAGGACTGTTTCTGCCACTTTCCGGCATGACACCGGAGCGTGTCGCTCAGTTCTTCGGCATCAGCTATCAGCCGTCCAGTGAACCAATCCCGGAACTCATTAAAAGATTTCTACTCAACGAGACAGGCCTCTCGACTCTACAGAAGATTGCCTGTCTACTGGGTGATCCTTTCCTGGGAAAACGAAGCACCTTCCGTCGTGATTCAGTATTGCGGTTATTGCGTTCGATCAAGCTGGTGCCTCGCAATCAACTGTTGGATCGGCTTACCGTCGTTGGCGACATTGCTGCACTCTTCGCCGAGCAAATGGAGAGGCTGCGAGGCGACCCTCCCCTGACCAGTCTGGAAGTACTTGAGACATTGCGATTCATTCCGCGAATGAGACACAACAAGAAATTCGTCGTGTTACGTTCGCTCATGGAACGTTGCGGAAAACTAGAAGCATTCTTCCTGGTCAAACTCCTGATGCGAAATGCCGGGTTCGGCTTCGAGTACCAGGGGTCCTTGATCAGCAAGCTCCTGGCCCAGCAATTCGGTGCAGATGTAGAGCAGATTGAACATGCAATGGCCCTCACCAGCCCGCTTCAGGTTGCCAAAGTGCTCAGTAATGAAGGCACAACAGGCTTGCAGAAGATACAACTGCGGCCTCTCTCCCCGGTGCGACCCGCGCTGGCAAGTGTTGGCACAGGGGATATCTCCAGCTACCCCGTCTGGGTTGAACGTAAATACGATGGTGTTCGGCTGCTTCTACACAAGTCGACCGATGCCCGTGGCTCTGTTCTTTGCGGTGCCTACACCCGCAACCGTAGCGACTGGCTCGAGATTATTCCCGGCATGTCAGCTACCATCCCTAACATCCCGGCACATTCGGCTATCGTTGACGGGGAACTCTTTGGCACTGTGGTTACCATGGATGGTGCCCGGCCGGCTTCAGTGTATGAAGTCTACTGCACTATCCAGGGCGAACCGGTGCGGCCAGTGCAGCTCAAGTTTGCTGCGTTCGATCTGCTTTATCTCAATGGACAGGATGTCACCAATCAGCCGCTCAGCAAACGGCGAGCGTTGCTGCAGCAACTGCTCACGCCTGTTACGATGATGCCTACTGCGATTCCGATCTCCATCAGCGAAGGTCAGATGGCTGAGACGAAGGAGGATGTCAGCCGTTTATTCCATCACTTTCGGGCTCAGGGCTATGAAGGCATCATCGCCAAGGATTGGCAGGGTCACTACAAGCTGGCGGCACGCGACCCGAGCTGGATCAAACGCAAGCCCGAGATCACACTCGACCTGGTGTTACTCGGTGGCGTGCTGGCTGTTACCACCAAAGAGAAGGCAGGTATGTTCGGCTCCTACGTTGTTGGGGCGAAGAACGATCAAGGCAGTTTCGATATCGTCGGCGATGTGGCAGGGTTCGATAAGGTACGTGATCAGCATATTCAGTCAGAAGTCATGCGACTGGGATTACTCACTGGTAAACGCATCGAACGTCCCAGTGCCAGCGGTGTCAGGCCGGGCCTCGAGTTCCGCCCTTCCATCGTAGTGACGGTCAAATTCGAAGGCATCACCCGCCATGAACGGGATGGTCGATTGAGCCTGCGGGATCCCAAGATTGCGGTGTTGCGATCGGATAAGACAGCTGCTGAGGCTGATGACGTGCGAATGCTGGAAGAGATCTACCTGGATCAGCGGTTGTCGTAACTGAAGTTTTAGCCCCGGGCGAGTCGCCCGGGGAAGTAGGCGTGGTGATACAACACTATCATTTGATGGTTATGGTAATAGACTCGCATATCTAAGTAGACTTCCCCCGGCGACTCGCCGGGGGCTACTTTGACATTTCTTTTATGAAGGCAGCAGGTCCTTTACCGCTTCGTACTCTTCCTTCAGTTCCTTGTGCGTGAGATCGAACTTGGCTTTGCCAAAGGCATCGAGAGTTAAGCCATTGACAGGCTTATACAGACCCTGTTCGTTGCGGCAGGGGTAGCCGAAGACAAGGCCATGTTGCACACCGTACTCACCGTTGGAGACGATAGCGGCACTCGTCCAATCACCAGCGGGGGTTGGGCTGAGCAGGCTCTTGACGTGGTCAAGCGTCGCGTTGGCAGCGGACATGGCCGAGCTGACGCCACGGGCCTTGATAATCGCAGCTCCGCGGTTCTGTACCTGGGGAATGAAAGTGCTTTCCAGCCAGGGACGGTCGGTGATCACTTCGGTGGCAGCCTTACCTTTGATCTTGGCATGCTGGAAGTCGGGGTACTGGGTGTTCGAATGGTTGCCCCAGATGGTAACGTTGGTGATGTCTGCATTACCAACACTGGCCTTTTTGGCTAATGCTGCCACGGCTCGATTGTGATCCAGACGTGTCAAGGCTGTCCAGCGTTCTGCGGGTACGTCCTTGCCATTCCGCTGGGCTACCAGACAGTTGGTGTTGCAGGGGTTACCCACGACGACGACACGGATATCCTTGGCAGCATTCTTGGCAATGGCTTGCCCCTGGCTGACAAAGATCTTGCCATTCATCGAGAGCAGATCCTTGCGTTCCATGCCCTGCTTGCGTGGAAAGGCGCCGACAAGAAGTGCCCAGTTGGCGCCGGCAAAGGCCTTGTTGGCATCATCGGTGAAGACGATGCTTTCTAGGTTTGGCGAGCCAAGGTCTTCCAGTTCCATGACCACACCTTCGAGGGCTTGCATAGTCTGGGGAATTTCCAGAAGTTGCAGAATGACTTTCTTATCCTTGCCGAACACATCGCCTGCCGCCAATCTGGCCAGCATGGCATACGCCACTTGTCCAGCTGCCCCGGTCACTGCCACTCGAATCGCCTGACTCATGGATGCCACCTCTAAGAAAAACATTGCTTGTGTCAAAGCTAACTTATGAACGTGCCTGGTGAAGTGAAGTTGAACGAAAGTAAACAGCCCCTGAGATGAACTCAGGGGCTGTGCATGGTTTCAGATATTACGCTCAGTCTTACTTGAGGCGAGCGAGAAGGTTCTTAGCCAGGCTGACGGCAGCCGAGCTTCGGCTACGCTTGCTGTTAGCGAAGAAGCTGTCAGCTTGCTCGCTCACCACTTTACCTGTGCTATTGCTGGTTGTCACGGCCTGAGCTGTCTTGCTGCTGATGCTGCTAGCAGCAACCTTGGCTGCACTGGCTGTGCTACTGCTGGTTGCAGGAGCCATTGCCTGGGCAACTTGAGCTGCACCGGAGGCAGAATCAGTAGTGAAGCTGGCAGCTGAACCGGAAGCGGAGGCAAAGCCCAGAGCGAACGAGGAAGATGAGCCTGAGCCGGAGCCGACGCCAACGAATGGATTCGGGTCAGATACTGTGGTGCCTTGCCAGAAACCAGTCGTGTTAGCAAGAGCATGACCGAAGTTTGAACCTCGGAGCGAGACGCTATCGAAGTCACCTGCCAACAGACCGGTAGGCCCACCGCTGGTCGCATTGAAGCGAACAATGTCACCACTGTTGCCACCGCCAACCACCGAGAAGCCGCCAGCCGTGGACATGAACAAGCTAGGCTTGCTGTACGGCGAGACTGGATCCCGCTGATAGAAGAGAGCATCGACATTGTTCAGCGTCGGGTTATTCAATCCTTCGGAACTGCCTACGAAGAACTTGTTGTAGGTGCCAGCGGTCGAGGCCCCGAGTGAGCTCTGCGTGGTTGGCTTGAAGGCCAGAACATCTTGCGGGTTAGCCGAGATGCCGCCAGTGACCAATGCGGTTCCAGTAGTCGAGAGCAGGATGCGGTCGATGGCTGTGCCTGCTGCATTGTAGATGATGGAGACAGCATCCACATTCTCTGATGAGCCGGAGAGACCCACTCGGCTGCCGTCAAAGAAGCGTGACCAGGTTCCACCCTGAATACCGAAGCCGGCATTGGGGGCCGAAGGAGTAAACCTGAGCAGATCTTCACCGAAACCGGAGATGGCTGCACCAGATCCCACACCCTGGCTGAGGTAGTTGGTGTTCACACTGTGCGTGCCACGAGTCGAGATGATGATCTGTCCCGAGTTCGTAAAGGTGAAGGCATCAATCCCTTCCGAACCGCCGTTGGACAGACCAAAGCTGCTACCCTTGAAGAAGACGCTGTAGGTCCAGACTCCTGCTGTCGGTGCAGTCAGACGAACGATGTCAGTATCGTTGACCACCAGTTGGCTGCCATCGCTGTTCGTGAGAACCGTGTTGACGCCAGCGAAGGTGAAGTACCAGACACCAGCCGTTTGGCCACCGCCGGGGAACTGAACGGGGAAGTTCAGCACGCCGCTCGCACCAGCAGACAGGTTGACTGCTTGCGGGTTGCCTGGTGAACCAATCGTTCCGCCAGTCGGAACCGTGGTCGATACCGAGTAGCTGCCAGCTGGCAGACCAGTGAACGAGTAAGTGCCATCGCTGCCTGTTGTGACGAACTGAACCGGAGCAAAGTTCGAAGGAATGGTGCTACCAGTGTAGGTCAGCGTGATGGTCTGGTTTGGTGAACCAACTTCGCCGACATCGAAGGTGCCATTGTTGTTCAGATCGATGAAGACCCGACCAAGTACCTGAGCATTTCGTTGCTGGACACCCATGTTAATGTCGGTGACATTCTGACTTGGGCCTACAGGAACAAGTTGTGGCTGCACTGTCGAAGGAACAAAGCCAGCGGGCAGTGCGACAGGTGAAGTCAGCGTATCAATCCGGACACGGTAGCCAGCAGCATTGGCCGTGAGACCAGAGATGGTGTAGACACCGGTGAAGGCAGCGGAGATGGCGTTCTTTTCACCTGCATCGAAGATGCCGTTGCTATTGGAATCGATGTAGACTCGAACGCCACCGAACCTGTCAGTTTCTGATCCATCCAGCACGCCATTGCCATCGAGATCGTTGAAGATCAGTCCGCTGATGGTTGCATTGGCAGGTTGATAGCCGAAGAAGCTGTCGTTACCTGAGTAGCTGCCACCAAAGCCCAGGGTGATAATAGAAGGAATACTTGCTGGGCCAGTGGGGCCGAACCCGGCAGGAATGCCTGTGGTTGGCATGACATAGAACGTGCCAACCGGCAGACTCGATGCTGTGTAAGCCCCGGCACCGTCGGTCAGGAAGTTGTAAATCTGATCATCGCTGTCACCAAGGACGTTGTTGCGGCCTGCCCATCGCAGTTCGACATTGACGCCGCCAAATCCAGGTTCGCCGAGATCATATTGAGCATTACCGTTCAGATCATTGAAGACCAGACCAAAGATCTGGCCATTGAACAGATCCTGGCGGTACCCGACATTGGCTGCTGTCGCAGTCTGGTTGCCGGAAGCAAGGATGATGTCCTGCGAATTGTTGCCTGTCGTCAGGAAGAAGTTGTTCAGCACCGGTGAGGCACTGTCCACCACGACGCGGTAGTTGCCTGCAGTCAGCGACCCGAAGGCATAGAAGCCATTGGCATCAGTGAGCATGGCAACCGTTGGCAGATCATCGGCGGTCCCGAAGAGACCATCGATACCTGCACCCAGCAATCGCACCGTGACATTCTGAATGCCACCTTCAGCTCCGTTGAGAGTGCCGCTGCCATCAGCATCGTTGAAGACGGTGCCATTGATGACGGACTGCTTCTCCTGGTAGCCGTAATTCTGAACAAAATTGCCACTTGGAGTAAGGAAGAAGGTAACAGGCACAATCAGCGGCGAGGTGCGGACGAAAGTGTTGGGGATGGCAGTTTCATCAACATCAAGCCGGTAGTTGTTACCGAAGATTTGATTACCTGGCACACCAACAAAGGAGTATTGGCCTGAAGTATTGGTGATTGCTGTGTAAACCAGGTTGTCGCCTGTCGTGCTGAGATCGAAGTCAGCACCACCACTGGTGAGAGTGACTGTCACGCCACCAGAAGGAACCACAGGCGGTTCACCTGGATTGAAGATGCCGTTGCCGTTGAGATCGCTGAAGATATTGCCCGTGACACTCGCTGTGCCAGTATCGAGCCAGTAACCGAAGTTGACATTAGCACGAATGCCACCGATCGGCAGATCAATGATCTTATCAGCAGGCGGAGTGTTCAGCCGGTAATTGGCAGGCAGCGTTGACTGTACCACGTTGACGTAGTAACGGCCTGAGCCAACGTTGGCGAAGGTGTATGCACCAGCGGCAGAAGAGGTTGTTGTAGCGACAACAACATCATCACCAGTGAAGAGAACACCATCGGCACCTGGGCCATTTAATCGAACCGTCGCTCCACCGATTCCTGTTTCACCAGGATCGATGACACCATTAGCATTGGGATTGTTCCAAATCGAGCCGGATACGGTACCGGTACGGATGGTGAACGGATATTGGAAGTTACCACCCGCAGCGCCATTGCCGGAAGGCAGATTGTATGGAGCAGGGAATTCGCCATCCAACAGTTGACCTGCGATATCCTTGACTGCAGCAGTGGTAGAACCATCCATCAGCAGATAGTAGAGACCATCCGTGAAGGGGGTAGCGAAGACCAGTGTCCAGGTATGGGTATCGGAGTTGATGTCGTAGACGTTGCTGGTAAGCTGAGGCTGGTAGCTGACAATCGTACCAGTTGGGGTATTACGGCGAACCTGTACGGAGTTAGGGTTGAAAGTAGCTGCATCCACACGGCCTGCAAAGGTGATGGTAATCGTCGAGAAAGTGTTCCCGATGATTCCTGAATCGGTCAGGATCGAGAGGCCGATAACCCGCAGTGCGAGTTCATTCGTTTCCAGTGCACCACGATCGTAGAACGGGAAGGCACCTGAACCGACATTGGGACGAGAAGGATTGTCGATGCGGGAACGACCACGGAGATCGAGATTTGGCGCACGGGTTGGGATCTGGGCAAATCGAGCCGAGCGGAGTCGATCCTGCAAGTCGCTGATAGCGGAATCGACTGCTGGAGATGTCACTTTGACACGGTAATCATTGATCGAAGGATCAATGTACTGTGGATCCTGGGCGGCAGTGTTGCCAACGATGTTGTTAGCACCGGTGAAGCTGCCCGAAGTCGCGTTGCGATAGAAAATGTTGTACGAGACAACAGGGACCACCGCTGGCGTGTTTGTCAGAATGTCGTAGCCATCGATGATGGTCAAGCCGGTGCCGTTGTTGGAAACAATGTTGTTTTCAACAGTTGGGCCACCGCGTGTCACCAGACGAATACCAGCGAGTGTGTTCGAATCAATGGTGTTGTTGAAGATCTGGTGGAAAGCCGTCGGCGTGACCGTGTTCGAGGAGTACGGTGATGGGTTGTTCAGCCCTGCACCAGTGACATTGTTGGTGAAGCGATCTTCCGTCGAAGAAATGCCGTTACCAAAGTTGCGGATGATCAGGTTATTCTGAATCGTGACACCTGGAACAAAGTTCGCAGGAGCGCTGAATTGAGGATTGGTCGGGTTCACATCTTCGTTGCGGAAGGGGTTGCCATTGTTATTGGTGGCACGGTTCACCGCATTGAAGGGGAATCGGGCAGCCTGGAGGGGCATGTCCGCACCAAGATTTGTGTTCCCCATTTGCATGCGCGAATCGCTCAGGGCAATAGCATCACCCGAGGACTGGCTGATGGTATTGCTGCGAATCAGAATTTGACCGTCGTTGTTACGTGGTGTATCCAGATGACGCTCTCCACCAGTCATGCGGAGTGTCATTTCGTAACCACCCTGAGGTGCTACGCCACCGTAACCGGCAGGATCCCAGGGCCAATCTGCAGTGGGATTAGCAGGATCACCGCCATTGGCAGGGAAAATCGTGTAAGCACCACCATCAGCACCGGTCGGTGATGCCTGGAATGTTCCAAGGTTATAGACCCAGCTGGTTGGGGGTTGTCCCAGACCGTCTGGAGTCTGATTATCGATAAAGGAACGTGGTACACGACCAACAGGCATTACTGCAATGTATCTCACATCGCGTGTGAATCCAGTTGCAGTGCTGAATGGTTGATCGCCAGCCAGGACAGGAATGGGTCCCAGGGTGTTGCCAGCGTTGGCACCATTAGGATTCGTCAGGTAACCACCACCGGGACCGCTCCAGAAGATGAGGCGGAATTCGTTGTCATAGGCAGCAATCGAAAACTTGCGACCCGTCGGTTCATCACCACCGTTAATGCGGCTGCCGGCTTCGATGTCAACATAGATGCTGGTGTCTACTGGAGGGTTGGGCAGTTGATACCAGTCAACATCCAGGGTCGTTTGCGAATCGGACATGCCACCTGCACGGCCTGCAACCTTGTAAGTACCATCCACTGTTTCGAATCGAAGCTGGTTTCGTTCGTTGAAGGAAACGACCGGTGTCGGTTGAATCAACGCGTTATTGGGGTTGGATTCGGAACCGTTCGACATGGTGGTCGTACGTTCGTATTCGTTGGCATCGATGGTCAGCTTGTTACGCGGATAGACGCGAGTGTCGATGCCCGTTTGAGCAAAGCGAATATCAGCATATTCGATCAGGGTGCCATCCTGCACGTTGGCGCTGTTGCCTACGTCGAATGGGGCACGAGTTGCAGCGGTAGTGCCACCGTTCAGTGCTGATACTGCTGTGTGGAAATCATCCTGCGTGG
>CAYPJB010000171.1:0-6714 GCA_964410845.1 uncultured Bacteroidales bacterium
GTTCAAGCCTCATCTCCCTACGGGTGGATGAGGTTTTTTGCTTCGTTCTTTACTAACCAAACATTAACAATGTGCCTCAAACTTTCGTCAGCACACGAACGTCGTTATCATGTCCGTAATCACCTCTTCTGGAGCACGTCCGATGAACCGACGACGTTTCGTGATATCCACCCTCTCCCTTCTTGCTGGCACCCAAATGGCATGGTCCCGGTCTGATAAGCCGATGGATAAGCAGATCGACAGCAAAGATCTGACGACGTTTGCCAGCGACACCAACCAGTTTGGCTACGATCTTTTCCAGGTGCTTCGTCAGCAACCGGGCAACCTGTTCTATTCGCCGTACAGCATCTCCAGTTGTCTGGCGATGGCTTCTAGCGGGGCAGCAGGGAACACAGCTCAACAGATGGCCAAGGTGATGCACCTGCCCGACGATCAACAGCGGTATTCCAGCCTGCATTCCGGGCTGATGAAGTCGCTGCTGAATAACCCTACGGGGTACAACATCCGCATTGCCAATGCCATGTGGGGTCAGGAATCGCATCCTTTCAAAAGAGAGTATGTCAGCAGGGTGCAATCACTGTACCGGGCAGAAGCGCGATCAATGGACTTCGCCCACAAGCCGGAAGAATGCAGGCAGATCATCAACCGTTGGGTGGAAATGCAAACCAACGATTTGATCAAAAATCTGCTCCCTGAACGCTCGGTGCAGCCTGACACGAGGCTGGTGCTCACCAATGCTGTTTACTTCAAAGGCACTTGGCGCGAGCCGTTCGAGAAACGCTCGACCAGGAATGAAGACTTCCAGCTTGCAGCAGGCTCAGCCATCAAGACGGACATGATGCATCGCACCGCAAAGATGCGCTATTCAGAGACAAGCGAGCTTCAGGCAGTGGAATTGCCTTACAAAGGCGATCGCCTGTCGATGCTGGTGGTACTGCCCATCAAAAAGCATGGTTTGAGCAGTATCGAAAGTACGATCACCTCGTCGACGATAGACCAGATCAGCAAGGGGCTGCAAACCGAGAAGGTGATTCTGAGCCTGCCGAAGATCAAAACCAGCTATCAAGCTGAGCTCAAACGCCCTCTGGGAACCCTGGGCATGACCGATGCCTTCCAGTTCGGCAAGGCAGACTTCTCTGGCTGTGATGGCAGCCGGGAACTCTACATCTCTGATGTGATTCACAAAGCATTTTGCGAAGTGAATGAAGAAGGCACCGAAGCAGCAGCTGCCACGGGTACGATCAAGCGCCTGGCATCTCCTGTGCAACAGAAGCAACCAGAACCTAAGGTCTTCTGTGCAGATCATCCTTATCTCTACCTGATTCGAGACAACCAAACTGGCGCGGTGCTCTTCCTGGGCCGTGTGACCGATCCCAGAAGTTAACTTTGACTCAGAAAAAGGAGAAATCACATGATCATTCGATTGCTGCTATTGGGCTTCATCTGCTGCCTGCCACTCCAGGCAAAAAATATCATTGCTACCGAAGACAAGCCTGTCGACCAATTCGCCTTGCGCCAGTTCACAAGCAAGACCAATCAGCTTGGATTCGACCTCTACCAACGCTTTCGCAGCGGTACCGGCAACATCTTCTTTTCGCCCTACAGCATCTCGTCGGCACTGGCGATGACAGCGACTGGCGCCCAGGGTGAAACCCTGGAACAGATGACCAGGGTACTGGGTATCGACAACGATATTGCCCGCTTCACCGGATTGCATCAGGGCCTGATGGGATCACTCCTGGATAAACCGCAAGGCTACGAGATTCGTATCGCCAACGCTCTCTGGGGCCAGCAAGGTTACCCCTTCAAGGAAGACTTCCTGCAACGAGTACAACGTTCATTCCGTGCGGAAGGGCGAACGCTCGATTTCGAAAATATGCCGGAAGAGTCTCGACAGACCATCAATAAATGGGTCGAGGCACAAACCAGAGATCGCATCAAGGATCTGCTGCCTCCAGGCAGCATCAAACCTATCACACGCATGGTGCTGACCAATGCCATTTACTTTAACGGCGCCTGGGCACATCCTTTTGATAAGGGTGCTACCAAACCACTTGAATTTACCCTGGCCAATGCCGACAAGATTAAAACCAGCATGATGTACCAGAACCGCAGCTTCCAATATGCCGAAACTGAAGATCTGCAGCTCATTGAGAAGCCTTATCGAGGACGTCTCTCGATGGTGGTAGTGCTGCCAAAACAGGTGAGCGGCCTGGCAAGCGTCGAGGAGAAGCTGAGTGCAGCTGGCGTGAATGCCTTGCTTACCAAGTCTACCAAGACAATGGTGCAGGTAACCCTGCCAAAGTTCAAGATGACTTATACTGCCAATCTCAACGACGATCTGAAAGCCCTGGGCATAGTGGATGCCTTCATTGACAAGAAAGCCAACTTCAGCGGTATGGATGGCACCCGGCGGCTCTACATCTCGGATGTCGTTCACAAGGCTTACTGTGATGTACATGAAGAAGGGACCGAAGCAGCAGCAGCGACTGGTGTGGTAATGGAATTGACCTCGGCACCTTACTCACCACCAAAGCCTATTATCTTCAAAGCAGATCATCCGTTCCTGTTCCTGATCCGCGACACGCAAACGGGAAGCATCCTCTTCATGGGGAGAGTAATGGACCCACGCAACTAGTGAGTGATGACCGGAAGTTCTAGACTGACTGTAACTTCATGCTTTCTACCTTGAGCTATTCAAGGGATGTCATGCGATGGAAAATCCTCGCTAGCACGTCGGGCTGGTAACAGGCAGGTTGCTTCATGGATGCAGATGTTCTTCCTTACGCTGGCAAGTTAGCAGCACTGGCTGCCAGCGTGATCTGGTCCTGTTCTATTTCGCTGTACCGGTACCATGGAGACGGGGTGCCTGCCCAGACGCTGAACCTGTACAAGCTCTTCGTTGCTCTCATCGGGTTCTCGCTCGTCGTCGCTGGCTGGCATCTGTTGCAGGGATTCGGCTGGATCAGTGGGGCTCCACGTTTCCCGGCCTCGTGGCAGAAGTCGGGCTGGCTCATGCTCAGTGGTGTCATCGGACTGACATTGGGCGATACACTTTTCTTCTTTGCCATCAGACATCTCGGAGCAGCTCTTACTGCAGCGCTTCAATGTCTGACTCCACCACTCAATGCACTGATTGACTGGGTCTACCTGAACAAGCCGATGACCAGCGTTCAGGTGATAGGGTTAGCTGTGATTGTCCTCTCGGTGGCAGGAGTGATACTTTCGAAAGCCCCGAAATCGGAAGACAGCGACAAGGAGAAGAACTGGCTTCTGGGTGTGATGGCTGCTATCGGGGCCGCTGTCTGCTCGGCGATTGGGTTCGCCATCACGGGTTACCATGTGAAGGACGAGAACATTTTTACCTGTAATATTCTGCGTGTTGCTCCATCGTTCGCGGTGCTCCTTGTCCTGGCTATAGGGACCAGCACTGGACGAACTGGCGTGAGATATCTCATGGGGCACCCCAGGAAACTAGGCTACCTGGGTCTGGCGGCGTTCCTGGGAACGCTGCTGGGCATCTCGTTCCTGAGCTATGCTTTCCAGCATGCTGACACCGGGATCGTCAGCACTTTGAGTACTACCTACCCCATTTTCGTCATTCCTATTGCTGCACTGTTTCTGAAAGAATATCCGAAAATCAGGCAAGTTCTGCTTACCCTGTTAGCCATAGGCGGCATCGCTCTGTTGATGCTTCCTCCCAGCTTCTGGTCTGGTTGGCTTCTCTAGCGGTATGAGCTAGAGTTGCATAGCCCAGGAGTGTGAAAATGGTTTTGCTTCGTCCCTTACTTTGTGTGATCGTTGCCTGCTGTACCGGTTCGCTATACGCCCAGCAAGGTCATATGTGGACATGGAAAGGCACACCCGATTCAGTCAAACTGAAGAAGTGCATCAGCGAGATGAAGCTGCTTCTCAATGCCAGCCCCATTCCGCTTGCAGGGATAGAAGGTCATGGCAAACCGAATGCGATGGATACGGTGATAGCCTTCAACAGGAATATGGAAACTGGCGAAGGATCGGCACCGTTTGTCTTCCCCGGCAGTAACGGAGTAAATACCTGCAAGTCGGTTGGGATGGATCACGACGCCGTGGTGACAGCGTGTCTGCTGGTTGTACAGGATCATTTCAATAATGATGAAGTGACAGTCAGCAGCGACAAGAAGATCGATACCGAGTGGAAAGATGGGGCAGCATTCTACACCAGGGTGCTGGGACGTGAACCGAAGTTCAAACGTAGTTCAGGAGTAGCTGGCCTGACGGACATCGTCAGCAAGATCAACCTGAAACCCTCTTGGGACTGGAGCAGACTCTGGATCGTTTTCGCCCTGCTGGCCGTCGGCGGTGGAGTGGCATGGTTTCTCTTTAACCCCCGTCCCGATTTCACTATCTACTTCGAAAGACAAGGCAATGCCTACGTACAAGGATCGTTCCCAGAGGTCTATGCCAATGCTATGCGTGCCTTCTTCAAGGCTGATCTGCCCATGAAACGCAACGCCCTGGTGCGTGGCTGGAACGAACCTGACGGCAGATTCCGACTCAACTTTGTCGGCCCGATTTCAGATCGCGAACAACAGCAGATACGGAACTTCTTTGCAATGCTGAGGAAGAAGTGAGTAAAAAACGGATTGGCGATCATTTGGCGAGGCTCACTGTCACCTCACCATCATACACCAGCCCTGCATCCAGACGTGCCAGCCAGGTCTTGTAAAGGCATGCTGTCGTTCGTGCTACCGTACCTTCAAACACCACATTGTCGCCCCACTTTACGATAATCGGCTGATCGAGATGGAGCAGATCATCGCGTAATCGAATCGTGATCTTCTCAACATGTTCCGAATTGACTTGCACGGTTTGGCCTGTGATACTCGCTTGCACCCGAGCCTGTCGTTCCTTGCCAGTCGCTACGACCGCATCCGCCAGCCAGTAGAAACTGCCTGCATGAGGCTGATGCCAGATGACTTTTTTCGGTGCGGTGTGGCGTTCGTACTTGGCCATCCAGGGGAGTGCAGCCGCATCCTTCCGTTGCATCCAGTGGCCGTACTCCGGGTAAATCACAACATCGTGGATATATCCTGTAGGATCGTTCTTGTGCAGGTCAGCCAGTTTGACCTTCCACTCTGCTGCATGCTTGTTGCGATCGTAAGCTGCATCCTTGCCTCCCATGTAGAGAGCAAAGGGCAGGTTGCGAAGATTATCCGCAGCCACATCGCCCGGGTGGCCTGCCATCATGGTCGCAGCGGCCCAGCGGTCTGCGAGTCGAGTAGCCAATCGGAAAACGCCATCACCCCCGGCTGAGTACCCCATCAGGTAAACCCGATTGACATCGACATCCGCAAAGAGCACTGCATCTTCAATCAGCCTGGCGAAAAAGACATCCATGTGGGGTTGGAACCACATGTTCCAGGCATCGTTCGGCGCTCGCGGAGCAATGTAAACCCCCTCGGCTGGTTGGTACAACCCCTGCTGATTCCGCCACTGCCCATCGTTCACCTTGCTGGTCGTCCCCCCGCCACCATGCATGGAGAGGTACAGCGACCGCCCTCCTAGAGGCTTCTCACCGAAGATCTTGTGGGTGAACTTCATCGTCAAGTTGTTGTAGACGATCTGCTGCTTCTTCCATTCGTCGGCTCGTTCTTCAATGAGTGTTTTCCTTTGATCAGCAATGAGCAACTGCTTCACGGTTCTCGATTGTTCTGAGGTCAGTGGTTGCATGCTCCATGGCTGTGAAGCCAGGTGTACGCGTTCAGGAACTGGAGACTTGAGCCACGCTTCCAGCGAAGTAATCGGGTCAGTAATGGGAATAAAGAGGAGTAGTAGCATGGTGGGCTTCTTGTTGAGGATCATCACGACAAACTTGATGAATCTAGGATATCAATCTCGACTCATTTGGAGTCAATCTTCAAACAGCATGTATCTCCTACACTCGCTACGCCTTGACAATAAACCTGTGCCGAACACATTTCGATGACAAAAGAGCATGGCGAAGCTGAAACGAGCCCGTTAAGATAGAACTCGCTGCAATGAGTAGGACTCGTTTGCTGGTACTGTTGCCCCAGTTTACCAACTTCCAAGGAAGTACCATTTCTTTCAGGTTGTCTCCATGAGCGAAAAGAACAAACGAGCCAGTGACAAAACAGAACCGGTGCTTGCGGTGGATCGTCGAGCCACGGTAGACCGACGTACGGTGAGTTCCTCCGATCGACGCAAGAAACAGATTCCCGTTGCCTTCGAACGCCGCAGTGGCACCGATCGTCGTAATGTTGAACGTCGCCGTCAGGTTGATCCCACCACGTGTGAACGGGATTACTCGGGTGAGGAAGTCGAGTTCATGAGCAATATGGACTTGTATAAACGCCTCGCAGGCCGTCAGTTTCCCACCTGGAGCGAAGTGCTGGAAGTGCTACACGCCATGGGCTACCGCAAGATCGCGGAACCTACACCACTTCCCGGCCAGCCCGGCCACGTTAGTCGCCGTCAGCAACATCAGAATCAGTCTTCATAAGTTCCGCCAATAGCGTCGTGGCGTAGCAACCTGCAGGCAAACGGAACTGGAGCGTGACGGTTGAACCTTCAACCTTGCACTCCAGTTCTTCCACGTAAATGAGATTGTGTCGTCGTGTACCTTCTAGCAGTTTCCCACCAACGTTAAATTGCTCTATCGTTAATCCACACTCCTGCAATACAGCAGCCTCCCTTTCTGCCTCAGTTTCTTCA
>CAYPJB010000171.1:6724-9125 GCA_964410845.1 uncultured Bacteroidales bacterium
AAGGTCAACACATGCCATCCCATTTTCCTGAGCTTTCTTCGCTGGCTTTCATCCTGGATCCGAACATGGGACCGGTGTGAACGATTTCCCTGGAATCAAACCGCTGCTGCTCGGTAGCCGTATCATGGGTGACAAACATACCGCCGGCAGGCCACTTGGCCATCACATCACCATCCAGCACCTTGCGAAACAGGCCATCTTGCAGTCGCTGATGTAAACAACGATTAAACAGTGCAGACTGAACTGCAGACAGGGCCAGTTTCTTAAGGAAGGGATTGATCTTGAGGCGTTCGCCGTGCAACATTCGCCAACCCATCATCAGGGTTTCGTTATCTCGTCCGAACCGCTGACTGCCATAGTAATTGGGAAGTCCTTGCATCTGGATAATCGACAGCAAGTTAACCAGCTATGCCGATCCCTTCTTATCACACAACACAATCATAAAGCGGTTCCCATGCAGATGCCCTGGCCGCAGCTTGTTGCCATGCTTGCTCGATTGCAGCACCGCAATTCCATCCCCTTCCAGTTGTGCTAGCTGGGCTTCACACCGTGCTGGCACCGAGACCCATTGCCGCGTGACAGCCTTGCGGTCTTTCATGCCAGCAGTACCGATCTCCCCAGTTGGAATACCCAACCGCTGAGCGATCTGTCGCTGAAAGAACTCTGCCCCCATATCACGTTTTTCGATCCAGAGATACAGATGTTCCCCAGCCCCACTAGGCAGATAGGCTGGTATCTCTTCAACGATGAAGTCCTCAAGGTTCTGTTTGAACAACCCACCAATACCAGGAAACTCCGCCGTCAGGCGGAGTGGAGGGACGAGCAGACATGCGGGGAGATCAGACATCGTGGCACTCTTGATTGTAGTCATCACGCTCTGTCGTGATGACAGCGAAGGTGAGCGTCCCCATCATCCGAAGCGCAGGAGAAAATCATGCGATCATGATACGTCCGTTACTTCGCGAGTCTGTAAGTATTGGACGAAGTGATTGACTCTCAACACCGCTGTCTTCAGGACGGAGCGCGATGACTACTAACCAAACAGACTTCACGGGGTATATTAAAGCCATTCACCCGCTGGGCTCTGCAGTGTCGATCGTTTACCGCCATTACAAGAATTATGATAATCCCGGCATCGTGTCGCTGTGGAACACTGCGATGCAAGGTCGTGGCTGCTGTAAAACAATTAAACCTTTCTTTCTCGAAACACAGTGGTTCTGTAAACCCTGGTTTGATCCGAAATCGTTGAACCTCGCACTCGACGACGAACTCCCCGTAGGCAAACAGATAATCGGTCTATCCCTGGCAGGCTTCGGAGCCAATCAGGAAAGAACTGGACTGGATAAGAATAAAGGCGTTACTTCACTGGTCCTGGTGCATCCGAACTATCGTCGGATGAAAATCGGCAGCAAATTGTTACAGTTGGCAGAAGCGTATCTGAAAGAGCGTGGCACTCGAGACACACGGTTCGGTTGTACCTGGGACCGATTCCCTTATTGCTGGGGCATGGTGGGCAGTATTTGTCCGGCTGGCGTTCTTAAGTCGATGAAAGAAGCGCATCTCTTTATCCAGCAACAAGGATACCAACCTGCTGAACGATACGAAGTCTATTCACGTACGATGAATCAACCTGTTCCTTTTGGCGATACACGCTTCCCTCATCTGCGCAGGAAGTACGAACTGCGAGTCAATCCACGTCGAACGGTCCACTGGTTCGATGAAGCCATGCATGGCGGGATGGACTCGATGGCTTTTGAACTGCTGGAAACAGCCATCGAACGGCCCGTTGCGGAAATACGGGCCGCGGAAATGACGCAGTTCATCGAGAAGACGGAGCCACCCCAGGCCGGGCTTTATGCACTGTCTGTCAAAAGCGATTTCCGGGGCCAGGGGCTGGCTAAATTCCTCCTCGCACAAACACTGCAGTATCTGAACGATCAGTTGTTCCAAAAGGTCGAAACGGTTATTCCGAGTGACTACACCGAAGCCAAACGACTCTTCACCAGCATGGGCTTTACACAGGTTGACGAAGGAATCAGTTATGCCAAGACGCTGGCTGCTGTTTAGCATACCGTTCGTGTTCATGCTGCTGGGTTCTCTCTTCGCCCATGCTGATGAACCCGCTGATCTCATTGTTCATCAAGCCAGAGTCTGGCCTGGGGCCAGCAAGGAACTCAATCACCAGGCCACAGCGATTGCTGTGAAAGATGGAAAGATCATCGATATCGGTGATGATGCAGCCATGCTGAAACTGCGTGGGCCAGCGACCAAGGTGATCGATGCCAAAGGGCAACGCCTTGTCCCCGGCCTACATGATAGTCACGTTCACTTCCTCGGTGCAGGTATCTTTCTCAGCCAGGTCGATCTGAAGCTCTGTGCCAGCGAAGCCGAGTTCGGTGCC
>CAYPJB010000172.1:0-9118 GCA_964410845.1 uncultured Bacteroidales bacterium
CTGGGCTTCGGCCATCTTCTCTTGTCGGGCCATCGAGCCGGAAGTGTCCAGGATCAGCATGGCAGAGGAAGGCACTTCGCGCAGCACCTTGGGTTTGATGCGTTGTACTTCCTTGCCGTCTTCGAAGATGACGATGTCCGCCTTGGGAAGATGATCCGCCGGCTGACCTTTCTTATCGAGGATGCGAAACCGCACGCCAACTTCCGGGAACTGGCTGGCATCGACATTGCCCAGTAGTTCGATTCGGTAGTCGTCGTCTGCGAATGCGAAAGCTGGCAGACTGAACAGGGCAAGTAACAGAAGTGATTTCATGATGATGCATTTTCTCTGGTACCCCTCTGCCCTGGAGGGGAGAAGGAAGTGGAATCCGCTCCAAGCTTGCAACTTCATCGCATTTCATCGTAAGCGACGCTCTGCAGGAAGACAAGCACTCAGTTTGCTAAGATATTCGATGCAGGTTGATGCTTGATTGTTCTGTGGAGCAATACTCACGCTTCATTCACAAATAACCGCTAACTACTGAGCAAGCCATCTCCATCACGACCCCCACTTCAGGAACCAGCCTGCTCGACACCTTTGGTCGAGTACACAATAATCTGCGCATCAGCGTGACCGATCGCTGCAATCTCCGCTGCATTTATTGCATGCCTGAAGAAGTGGTTTTTCTGGATAAAGGGGAACTGCTCACCTTCGAGGAGATGACGCAGTTCGTCAGAGTGGCAGCCAGCCTGGGAGTTAACAAACTGCGGCTCACTGGTGGCGAGCCGTTGTTGCGCAAGGGCCTGCCAGAACTCGGTGCCATGCTCAGCAGCGTTCCGGGCATCGATGATATCGGACTGACAACCAATGCCTTGCTGCTGGCCCAACAGGCGAAAGCCCTGTACGAATCGGGGATTGATCGTCTCAATATCAGTCTCGATACCCTTGATGAAACCCGCTTCCGCCAACTCGCTCGCCGGGATGGGCTGGATCTCGTGCTGCGTGGCATCGAAGCGGCCCAAGCTGCTGGCTATACCCGCATCAAGGTGAACGCTGTGATCATCCGAGGCATCAACGATATCGATGTCGTGCCACTCGCCAGATATGCCCGTCAGGCAGGCATTGAAATGCGCTACATTGAATACATGCCCATTGGCGCGGAAGCCTGGGAACGACAGAAGTGCTACTTTGCTCATGAAATCATGGAACAGCTCGAAAACGCATTCGGCCCACTGCTTCCAGCCAGCGATTATGACCCCCGCAACCCTGCCATGGAGTTCCAATACGCCGACGGCATCGGCCGCATTGGCATGATCGCCAGCGTCTCCAGGCCCTTCTGCAAGAGTTGCAACCGCATCCGCCTGACCGCAGATGGCAAGCTCCGTCATTGCCTGTTTGCGCTGACTGAAGACGACGTGAAACCTGTCTTGCGTCAGCATCCTGTGGATGAGAATGCACTGCGATCGATTATCCAGAAGAACGTCTGGAGCAAGTGGGAAGGCCACGAGATCAATTCGGCCAGATTCGTAAAACCAGACCGGACCATGCACGCCATCGGCGGTTAACCCAATCGTATGGTGGTATTTCCTTACTGCAACTTCCCCTGAACCACACACCATCTTCACGCCCCTGTTGTAAAGAGTGTCGATAGAGAAATGATCTCGCACACTCTTCCAGGGAGGATGCAGGATGCACGCTCTCATCATGAGCGACTTACATCTCGGGGCACGGAACAGCCAGCATCAACTGATTCTCGAACGGCTCGCCTGCCATGCCCTTCGGCACTACACCCACATCATCCTCAACGGTGACGTTGTCGATCACCTGAATTTCGAAGCTTTCCGCCCCGCGGACTGGGCCGTTGTGCATCGCCTGAAGCAACTCGTCCACGAGAGCAGGCTCATTGTCGTGCAAGGCAACCATGATCGACCTCGCCAAGCAGAACCTGGTTGCATCAGTCAGCAACTACTGGGCGATATGCTGGGCACTGAACTTCAGGAAGAACTCACCCTGACCGTCGCCGGCGAACGCTATCTCGTACAGCATGGCGATCGTTACGACCAGACGCTGAACATGAGCAGGCTAGGCTGCATTGCTGAAGCGTTCTATCGTCAAACTCAGCGCTGGCATCAGCCCACCTCACGCTGGCTCAAACGACAGAGTAAATCGCTGCTGGGTATCGAGTTCGCTGTGCGACGGAAAGCTATGGCGAACGCTGCCAGCCGAGGCTTTGCTGGCATTATCCTGGGACATACCCACTATGCTCTTCACGAAGTGGATCCGCAGGGCATTTGTTACTTCAACACCGGTTCATGGGTGGATGACGCCTGCATCTATTTGGAAGTAACTGACCAGCAGATCAGCATCAGGGAGTGGAATGGCGAAGAGCTGATGATCGAACCTGGGAGCTATGCCTCCCATGAGCTGGAGCCTGCTCTGGAAGAGTATGGTCTTAGCTATTGAGGCCTGTCGGGAAATAGTTTCGCTACGATGGCGAAGGCATTTCCCTTTTTCAAGGTGCATGCTACTATAGTCCAGCCCCTCTGAATGGTAGAGACGATCAGTCGGTAGCTTTCTACTGGAGAAACTGCTGTGAATCCCAGTCAGTGCGTTCATGACGACATGCTGCTGGGATCAACATGGGTTGCATCCGTTTCATTTTAGCAGTGTCGGTTGTCGTTGCTCATGCTGGAACGTCAACCGGTTTCAAACTGCTGAGCGGCGTCGAAGCGGTACAGATCTTTTTCATGATCTCCGGCTTCTACATGGCCCTTATTCTGAGCGAAAAATACACGGGGGCCGGGGCATACTGGCTGTTTCTCAGCAACCGACTGCTGCGCATTTTCCCCGCTTACTGGGTCGTACTCGTCTTGACATTCCTGTTCTGGTTGCTGGCCGGTGCGTTACTGGTAGATTACGGCCCTCTCGAAGCGTACCGCGATCTTTCCTGGGATGTACTGTTGCTTGCCCGTGTTACCGATGTTGTAGTGATAGGTCAGGAATGGCTGAGTTATCTGTACATCAATGAATCCGGCGGCCTGAGTTGGACTGCCAACTCCTGGGATGCAGCCCCGCCGTACGTCTGGTCCCTGGTGCTGGTGCCTCCCGCGTGGTCACTCAGTCTGGAACTATGCTTTTACATCATCGCGCCATTTCTTGTTCGTCGCTCCGAACGGTTCCTCGCCTGGCTGATGATCGCCAGCCTGGTGCTGCGCACGTGCCTGTATTATGCGGGCTTCAATCATGACCCCTGGACCTTTCGGTTTTTCCCTACAGAGCTCGCTTTTTTCCTCAGTGGTACACTGGGTTATCGCATCTATCGTCAATCGCTACGATGGAATCCCTCGCAATCATTCCTCATGACGATCACCTATGGTTTAGCCGGGCTGATGCTGGTCTATCACTATTGTCCCCTGGAAGCATTTCTGGGGAAGGGTGGCAAGCAATGGTTACTCTACGTCATCGCCTGGGTGGCACTTCCCTGGGTGTTCCGGGCAACGGCTAGTTTCAAAATCGATCGTTACATTGGTGAACTTTCCTACCCCATGTACATTATCCATGCCCCCATGATCTTCATAGTCAGCCGATCGTGTCAGTATTGTGGTCTGTCGCAAGATCCCGTCTTACACCTCATGGCTGTCAGCGTGCTGACGATCCTGGCAGCCTGTTTACTGAATCATCTTGTCTGCGAACCCATTGAACGCATTCGACAACGACGAGGCAGGATAAAACCAGCTCATTCACAACCTTCGACGGAACCTCTGACATCAATTCGGCCTCTTGCAAGCTAGCATGTCATAGAATCTCAGAGGAGTGCGTAGCATCCTGTCAGTTCCTATTGGACAATCACAATTTCATGATCTAATCTAAAGCAAGTAGTGATAAGAAGATAGGATGCACCATCCCTACGGCTCCCTGCCAGTATCGCCCAAGGTACCCGTATGGCGCTCGTGAAAGAACCGAATGCTGAGCCAATTCCCGGCTACCGACTCATTGAGCCGCTGGGGAGTGGTGGCTTTGGTGAAGTCTGGAAATGCGACGTTCCTGGTGGAATTTACAAAGCCATCAAGTTCGTCTTCGGCAATTTGCAAGGCACCGAGAACGAAGCGGTCCGTGCCGAGCAGGAACTCTCTGCGCTCGAACGCGTCAAGAACATTCGTCACCCATTTCTTGTCAATGTTGAACGCGTTGAACAGATCGAGGGTGAACTTGTCATCGTCATGGAACTGGCCGACAAGGACCTTCGTGATCTCCTCAATGAATATCGCGCACAAGGTCAGGTAGGCATCCCCCGCCAGGAGTTGCTTTCCTATTTACGTGATGCAGCCGAAGCACTCGACCTGATCCATAATCAGTACAACCTGCAGCACCTTGATATCAAGCCAAGCAATCTCTTCCTCGTCAGCAACCGAGTCAAAGTAGCTGACTTCGGTCTGGTCAAAGCACTGGAGGGACGAGGCACTGCCACCAGCAGCGGTTTACTCGGTGGCATCACCCCTGCCTACGCTTCGCCAGAAACCTTTCAAGGCGACCTCAGCAAACACAGCGATCAGTACTCACTGGCCATCGTCTTCCAGGAACTGCTGACCGGCAGCCTGCCCTTCAACGGCAAAAGTGCCCGCCAACTCATGCAGCAACACTGCATGCAGGAACCTGATCTCAAGGCGCTCCCTGCATCGGATCGTGCTGTGGTGGCACGAGCCCTCTCGAAAGATCCCCAGCAACGCTTTCCCAGTTGTCTCGATTTCATCGGAGCCCTCGTCCGGGCTACGCCTGGCGCCCGTGTCTGGGCGACGATGGAAGATCTCTTCATCGAGAACAATGAAGACGAACCCAGCACCAGTTCCCGGCTGGTTAAGCAGGCACGGGCCACGCCCGGTGCACGTCCGGCACGACCCGGACCCCTTCGTCCCACTTACCTTATTGGGCTTGGCGAATTTGGTCGTGAAGCACTTCAGGCCCTTCGCTATCGCATCATCGATCGCTTCGGCGGGCTCGATCGCGTCCCCTGCTGGAAATACATCTACATCGATTCTGATCCCAAAAGCGTCAACGATGCTCTCGCTGGCCCGCCGGAACAGGCCTTTCAGCCCAACGAGATTTACCATGCGCCCCTGATGGGAGTGGCAGGGTATCGCAAGCATCGGCAGTCGCTCGAACTCATCTCCGAGTGGCTGCCCCCAGAGCGGCTTTACAGCATTCCCCGGTCGCTGGCGGTGGGCGGTGTTCGTGCCCTGGGACGCCTGGCACTTGCAGAGAATCAACTCCGCATTGCTGCCAAGATGAAACGTGATATCCAGGCTCTGCTCGATATTGAAGGGCTGGAGCAAACAGCCACGATGACCGGGCTGGAACCAGGCATCGAGACCCCACAAATATTGATCTTTGCTGCAGCGGGTGGTGGCACCGGTGGAGGAATGCTGGTCGATGTGGCCTACACCTGTCGCCGGCTGCTTCAGGAGCAGGGCATTGGTGATCAGGAAATCTACGCCCATCTGTTCTGTGGCGCACCGACTGACCTGATGACGCCTGCCACCGAAAAAGGCAATATCTACGCCACGCTCACGGAGATCAATCACTATTGTCATCCGGATGCCCTGTTCAGTGCCAAGTATCGTCCCGGCATGCAGCCGATGGAAGACACCGGGCCTCCCTTCCAGAGCGTGTACCTTTCCCGTGTCGGACGGCGGAGCCATGGCACCATGCGAGAGGTTGCATCGCGAGTGGCCAGCTATGTATTCAATGATCTTGCCACCCCTCTTGGTCGCATGCTGACCCCATCGCGACTACAGCAGTACGCCAGAATCGGCAGCTCTTTCCGGAGCTTTGGCACCTACAACGTGTGGTACCCGCGTGGGTTGATGCTGCGAATTGCCTCACGACAGGCAGCCCAGCGGCTCATCAAGCAATGGGCCGGTGAACATCCCTGTACTCGCACTGCTGAAGTGGAACGCGAATGTACCGCGTTGCTGCAAGAACCGAACTGGCAGCCCGATGCCATTGCCCTGCGTATTGAGCAGGTAGCCATGGAAACTACGGGGGAAGGCACACCCGCTCAGTTGATCGAAGCGTTTCTTTCGCAATTGGCTTCGCAGGTTGATTCCACCTTTGCCCGTACTGAACCGAGCAACTGGTGTCGCGATGCGTTGCAGCGTATGCGTGAATGGGCAGGTGGGGCAGGAAGCACCAGCAGTCCCGGAAACGAATGGCAACGCAGTAAGCTCGACAGAATGTACCTCGATAGCGCTGAAAAAGTCGCTGCTGAGTTTGCTGCCATGCTGAACCGCCCGGCCCGGCGATTGTTCAACATGCCAGGCGACCGCTTGGCCATAGCCCATGCTGCCTACGAATCACTAGCTGAAAAGATGCAAGCCATAGTTGACCAGTATCAGCAGCAGGTGCATCAGCAGCAAATTGTGTCCAACACCAGTCACTCGCGTGTCAGCACAGCACTGGAGGAAACTCTTGCCGGCATCAAGGGCTTCAGCTTCTTCCCAGCCAAGAAGATGCAGAAACTGCTGGAGCGATTCCTGGAAGCCGTTACGAAATTTACCCGTGACCGCATGGCTGAGTACACACTCCGGTCTATCGAAACAGTCTATCGCTTGCTGACTGCACGCATCACCGAACTGCAGCGTGATCTCAAGTTCTGCGGACAGCGATTGAAGCAACTCGAACACTCGCTGATTAATGTTGCCGCGGAACAGGATCTGACGAGCGCCAGCATCGAATCGCTGGGTGGCAAGCAAGGTGATTTCTCATCCTCGCAGATGTCGAGCAGCCAGGTGTTGCGTGATGCTGCCATGGTGCTGGCTTCCCGCATCGTGCTGCCGGATGGCCAGTCCGACCTGGAGAACGCTGCAACGAAGTTCCTGGCATCCGTTCCTCACACGGCCTGGGCAGAGCTCGATCTGCACCTGCAAGAGAACGTGATGAAGCCCATGGGTGGTCTCTTCACTCTCTGCATGAACCATAGCGATCTAGCTCGTGCTCTCAATGGACCGTTACTGCAGGGAACAGCAATGTACCTCAATCAGCACCTTGCAGTGACTGATGTCTGTCAGGCAGAGCTTTCCACTGCAGCTGCCCTCGGGGTTGATCTGGCTGCGCAGACGAAAGTCTTCCATCACCTGGCTACTCCGAGCATTGCTTCCAAGTCGCATCCGGAAGAAGAGGCCGACTTCCTGCTGGTCCCCAACACCGATGCAGGAAAAGAGTTCACGCGGCTGGCTGTGAAGGCGCTCGATAAGCTCAAGACCATTTCCATTAGCGTCGTGACCGATATCTTCATCTGCCGCGAGCAAGGCAACTTGACCCTGGGTGACATTCAACAAGTAGTACAGCATTGCAAGGATGAGTACGAACAGAACAAGTCGTCACTGGTCAGTTCACCGCACGCCCGCATGGATACGCAGGACTGGCTGCCTCTGGAGTAGTTTTGCAATGGCAGCATATAGGGTTGCCGGGTGTTGACATATTGATGAACGAGATTGCTGCTGTTCCGCATGATGCCATGGTGTATCATTTAATCAGGAAGGATCATGCATGCTGAAAGTACCACCATCTCGATTAGGCGACCCGATCTGGTCCATGGCACTGAAGTACCCACTTCAAGGCGAATGGACTGAACACGATTTTTTGCAACTGGATCGATCTGACAATCATCTTCGCGAACTGAGCAACGGCCAGCTTGAGGAACTCCCCATGCCGTCGGCGTATCATCAGCGGATTCTACGGTTTCTGCTTTACGCCTTCGAATCCTACCTGCAACTGAACAAGATCGGCGGAGAGTTGTTCTTTGCGCCATTGCCCACCAGGCTCTTTCCAGGCACGATCCGTGAGCCTGACCTCATCTACTTATCTCCAAAGCAATCCGCAGCAACCGATACGTATCCAACACAAGCTGATTTGGTACTCGAGGTCGTCAGTGGCTCCCCTGCTGACCGTCGGCGTGATCTCGTTACCAAACGCAAAGAATACGCACAGGCTGGCATCAAGGAATACTGGATCGTCGATCCCAAGACCAGCACCATCCACGTCCTCTCTCTGAACAAGGCCACCAAGCGATATCGTCGGCATGGCAAGTTCACCACCGGGCAGTCGGCTACCTCGAAGCTCTTCAAGGGCTTCTCCGTCGCTGTCGCTGATGTCTTCAAGAAACGGTAGCCTCATGGCTATAGACTCTCGCACGCTGCTGCCTCTCGTTCCCCTGCATAATCTGCTCGTTGGCCAAACCGCTGAGACTTTTGTCCTCTTCAGTGAACGTATCGCGGGCACCACCCGTGAGGGGAAGCCTTACTTCAAATGCTCCTTCAAGGATCGCTTCCGACAAGCCACTTCGATGATCTGGGCCGAAAGCCCGTGGATCCTCGACTGTGAGAAAGCCTGGGTACTCGGCCAGGCGTATCGCATGATGGTGACCTATTCCCACCACGACAAGTACGGCCAGCAGTTCGAGATACACCAGTGGCGGAACATCAGCGCTGATGATCGCAATGCAGGCTTCGATCTCGCCAACCTCGTTGACAGCACCCGCTTCAACATCCCCGAACTCTGGCAGAAGCTCCTCGATTGGATCGAAGCCCACATCCAGCAACCTGCGCTGAAGGAATTGATCCTGGGCCTCTATCAGGAACTTGCCGAGATACTACAGTCGCTCCCAGCAAGCGATGGCAAGTTTTACCCCTTCCGTGGAGGTTGGCTCGAGCATGTCGTCTCCCTTTGTCAGTCATGCCTGGTGCTTTGCGATCATTACCAGCAACACTACCAGGGAGTGAATGTCGTGATTGACCGGGAACTGGTTTTCGCCGGTGCCCTGCTCCACGACATTGGTCGAGCGAAGGAGTTCAGCACCGATCCACTAGGCATCCTCATCCAGCCCACCGTGCAAGGCAAGCTCTTCGGCCACATCACCCTGAGCCGCGACATGGTGCGCGATGCAGCCCGCCTGCAACCCGAACTCTCACCACAGTTCCTGGAACGGCTCGAACATGTGATCCTCAGCCACCTGGTCCATCCCGAATGGGGTTCACCACGGCTTCCATTGCTTCCTGAAGTGTTGATCCTGCATCATGCTGATGATCTGGATGCCAAGTTGGAAATGTACCTGCGATGCCTGAGCAGAGACACTTCCACTGGG